>JAQBOT010000454.1 GCA_028287885.1 Pedobacter sp. | reverse complement strand
CTCGTAAAAAGGGTTTTTAATAAAAATAACAAGCTCCAGAAGCGTTGTGTCAACGTACCGGAGAAAACAAAAACCCCTGCCGGCATCAATGCACCGGCAGGGGTTCAACTAAAATTTTATTTAATTTAAAAATCTAACTAGTTACAGTCAAATAACAACTTACAATGAAACCGAAGCTGCTGGCAAGCCTGCCACCGTCGCCTTCAATGTTACCGGGCCGCTTCCAGCTCCTCCTTTAACCACAACCAAACAGCGACCTTTCCAGGCTTTGCGTTGCGGCAACTGAAAGCTTTCCAGACTTACCGGGTTCGAGTTCCCAACACCAACAATCTTCGCATCACCAGAAATCTCGAACTTAACCTGGTTCGCTGCAGTTGGGTTCCTTACCCCTTTTGCATCGGTCAGCTCCACGGTAATGTAGCTCAAGTCGTTTTCTCCAGCTTTAAGCTTCCTGTCGGGGCTTAACTTGATTTGCGTCGGGTTGCCTGCGCTCTGCAGCACCGCCGTGTTGATCTTTTTATTACCCGAATAGCCTACAGCCTTCAACTCGCCTGCTGCATAAGGAACTGTCCATTTCGCAATAAACTTGGTCGAGCGATCCGTTTTTTGTTTAGGCCCCAGCGACTTTCCATTTAAGAACAATTCAACAGATTCGCAAGAGGAATAAACGCTCACTTCCATCGGCTTATTCTCATTTCCTTCCCAATTCCATTCCGGTACAACATCATGCCAGTTCCATTTCGACCAGGATTCGGTCTGATTCGTTTGCGGGAAAGAAGGTTTCGGTGGTGTTACAAACACTGATAGCTGGTCTTTTTTCCAAAGCGCATCGCGATAATACGATTGCGGCCTCTTCCAGCCGCAAATGTCCAGGTCTCCGCAGAAAGCTAGGTTCCAGGGATAGAAGTCAGCCTTTTGCCAGTAACCCAGCCAGCCAATGCTCGCCTCGCCAATATAGTCGAATGCCGTCCATACAAAATCACCAACTAAATAAGGGTGATCAATAACGGCCATCCAGCTATCAAACGCTTCGAAAGCGTAAGACTCCGTGCCGACCATAATTCTTCCGGGCACACGTTCATGGTCCTTTGCAAAAATATCAGCAACCAAATGGTCGCCACCTGAGCCATAGTTATAGCCGCCCACATCAAGAACATTAAAAAATGGATCTTTATCCGGCTTCAAGTCATTTACAGCTGCCGTTACACTCCTTGTCGGATCCAGGCTCTTCACATAATCCTTCAGTGATTTCGCTGTTTCTACACCGGCTGCCGTTCCGCGTTCCGGAATCTCATTTCCAATACTCCAAAGAATAATACTTGGATGGTTGCGGTCGCGGGTAACCATACTTTCAATATCTTTTTGCCACCAATCTTTAAAATACAAATGGTAGTCGTAAGGGTTTTTGCCAATGTTCCACATGTCAAAAGACTCATCAATCACAAGCATTCCCAACCGATCGCAAGCATCAAGAAAAGCCGGACTCGGTGGATTGTGTGAGCAGCGGATCGCGTTGAAACCACTTGCTTTAAGCAGCTCAACTTTCCTTTCTTCTGCCCGGTCGTAGGCCACAGCGCCTAATGGGCCATTGTCGTTGTGAATGCAGCCACCCTTAAGTTTCAGCGCTTTACCGTTCAGCTCAAAACCCCTTTCTACGTCAAAAGAAATGCTTCTAATTCCGAAGGTATTTTCCTCTTGTTGTATCAGCTTTCCATCCTGATAAACTTCCGTAATCGCACGGTATAAATGAGGTTTTTCCAGCGTCCAAAGCTCCGCAGCTTTGAGCCCCGTAGTGCCCGATATTTCTTTCTGATCCCCTGCTTCCAGGGTTATGTTACTTTCCGTTTTTCCTACTTCGGCACCTTCTGCTTTCAGGAAATGCGTAACCACCCGAATGGAGGCGGAAGATTTGCTTTCGTTGATCAGCTTGTTCTTCACTTGTATTGTAGCGCTATTTCCGCTGATCTTTGGCGTTGAAATGAAGGTTCCCCATTGTGCAAGGTGCACTGCAGGTATTGTTTTCAGCCATACATGGCGGTAAATACCAGAACCAGAGTACCAGCGACTGTTTGCGCCTTCATTCTTAACTTCAACAGCAAGCACGTTTTCGCCTCCAAAGTTCAAATTATCTGTCAGGTCATAATAAAAGCTGGTATATCCGTAAGGATGGTTGCCCAGCGGTTTTCCATTGAGGAAAACATCTGAGTTCATATAAACGCCGTCAAATTGGATTATAACCCGCTCCCCCTTCGCTGCTGCGGGCATGTTAAATTTCTTCCGGTACCAGGCCGTTCCCTGCGTGGTAAAACCTTCATTTACCTGGCTAATTGCATTCGGATCAAATGGTGATGTTGTGCCTGGCCGGTCTTCAATGCTCCAATCGTGGGGCAAGTCAAGCTGTCTCCATTTTTCATCATCCAGTGTAGGGGCGGCGGCGCCAAGCATTCCCCCCGCATGAAAACGCCAGTTTTTGTCGAAATTCATTGTTTTGCTCCGGGTTTGAGCGTTTACCTGGCTCAGCAAAATCAGGCTGCCGACCAGCAGGTTCAGGATCTTCATGTTTATATTGGCTTATAAAAATTTAAATTAGCAATAACTTTTTGGACTTACTCAAAAAGCTAGAAAATGGCACCAAAGACAACATATTTAACTTAGGTAGTCACGCCGTAAGATCACGATCATTTGCTCCAGGATCTTCAAAAGTCCGAGTGCTGCGGCCGTGTTCTTTTCTGAAACTCGTTTCTGAAGGCTATCGATCGACAGGTTCTCCGAGCCAACCGTACTGATATTCGTCACGAAAAATCCCAATAAGCCTTTTATGCCGGACTTTTCCAGGACTAAAATCTTCAACTGCATCAGAATGTTAACACCTATTCCCAGTTGGCGTACGTTGGTGTTCAGCTTTAACTTGTTTGAATTTAGTTTCAAGTTGGATGCGGATTCCCTGGCGGAAGCTTGTACTTCAGCTTCAGCAGGACATGATTGCTTCATCAAATCATCTTCTCTAAATCGCAGCTCAGCCTCTAGAAACTTTAATATGGACATTTTAATGTGATCAACCTCGGCATGTAGCGCTAAATTGGACAGGGGAAGCTCGGTTTGGATCTCCTTGCTATAATACCGTAATATCGAGCACTGCTTTCCTGGATGTTGTTCCTGTTCAGCCAGAGCAGTTAAGCGTAGCTTCATGTATTCGTAAAAAGCAGCGTCATTAAAATTATAGATGATTAAACACCGAGCTAAGGCCATATTCCAGTCATCTGTTTTGTGCTGCAACAAGCAGCCTAATATTCCCGCTAAAAGTTTTTGTGTGTAAGACAGCTGCTTATAGGAACAAGTTTTCAATTGTAAGAAGCTTTCGAGCTGATCATTTACAATCTGTTGCAACGTTAATTTAATCTCCTTACTCCTAAATTTAGCCCTCAAAACCAGGCTTTGCTGCCGGATCTCTTCCAATTGCAACTGAAATTCGTACTCAGGCAGTAAACACGTCGGTTCAGGGCAGTTTGTTCCTGTCCTTTCCATGTAAATAAGTACCGACTGTATACTGGCAATCAGTGCTGGATAAAATCCATTTATTTCATCCGCGGGATCGGACTTCCTCAACGTCAATTCGTAATTCCTGACGCAATCAATCAAAGACAGGGTATCTGCATAGTTTAACTGAAGAAGCCGGATGAATTCATCTGCGGAAAGCTGATAACGAAGCCCTTTTAAATTGCTAATTGCAATTTTGCATTCGTTATCACAAGTTTGGATCCATTCCGATGAGGGTTTTAAAGGCAGAACGCGAGAAATGTTGTTCGGATGGAGCTCAAAACTTAAAAAATGTTCAATGTTATTTAGAATAAAACTTCTCTCATTCATGTATTCGTGGTTTTTTAGATTAAGGTTGCAAGCGGTTGATTATAACATTAGAAAGGAAAGTCCTATAACTAGGATCATAGGCTGGAATTCGGGCACAAGGCGGTCGTATTCCCAAAATGGAAGGTTTACATGTGTCGAGAAGAGTTATTTAAATGAGAGTGCCTTTTTTTTAAAATATCTTAGACCGATATTCAAGAAGCAATATAGGAAGTATTTCTCGATATTTCTCAGTACGTCACATACTATTTAATAATCATTTTACTTTTTACGAAATTCTAATGATTATTAATTATTTAAACAGCTGGATGAAAGGCTACTTGGGTATATTCGGTAGCCATTGTAGGGGAGCTTCGAGTTGCTCGGAAATTCTTCTGTGTTCACGTATCTTCATCAATTTCCCAGCCGCGAAGTACATGACTTTTAGCTCTTTCGTAAATTCAGGAAGATTCAACTTGAGTAAATCTTTTGCAGTTCTTCTCAAAGAATTCGTAAAAAATTTTCGCATGATAGATTTCAATGGAACATTGATGTCCTTCAACCTGATCAGGGCATCCGTTTGAAGTCTTTTTACAGTCTTTATAAATTTCGGATCTGCCTGAAGGTCATTGGGCTGAAAACGGTCATGCACACCAACAGCTTTTGGGCAAATGCCAACTTTGTATCCATGATACCGTACCCTTTTAGTAAGGTCATTGTCTTCGCCATAGTGCGCGAAGATTGGATCAAATCCGCCAATTTTCGTTAAACAAGCCTTTGGTAAAAGCCATAAAGCCGCATTTACAAAAACTGTTTCATATACATCACGAAGATTTTCTTTATTATTCTCCAGGTCAGACAATAGATCCATGCATAGTGGCGGGCTCATATAATTTCGAAAGTTGTGGTCAAATTTCGTTTCCGTACCTTCCAAATGCAAGGGGCTTAAGATGTAGTATTCAGGATTTCGAAGACTTGCCTCCACCAGCTGCTGGATGGTGTCCGGGCGGATCCAGGCATCTTGATTAAGCAGAAACACGTAATCGGCCGATTGGTCGATTGCATACTTAATGCCAACGTTGTTTGCCTTTCCAAATCCTAGATTTTCATCCAAAGCAAACAGCTTTGAGATTTTATAATCACCTAAAATTTCCAGTGTTTTGTCGCTGGATGCATTGTCAACAACGACAACGTCAAGCGGTAAGGTTGAACGCGTCAAACTGCTTAAACATTTATTTAGCCATTGTTGTCCATTGTATGTTACGATTAGAACGATTATTTTCATAGGGAATAAAGATTGAACCATTTAAATTTAACTTTTGTTTTCAACTTGCACCAGACCTTAAATCAATTGTTCCATAGTT
>JAQBOT010000450.1 GCA_028287885.1 Pedobacter sp. | reverse complement strand
TTTCCAAAGGCTGCGGCTTCCAGGGTATTGTGGATACCGACACCAAATCCACCGCCAATGTAGGTAACATCTGCATGTTGGTACAAAGATGAAAGCAATCCGATATTGTCTATGATAAGGGTTTGTGAAGATTGAATTGTTGCAGCGCGTTTGTTATTGCCGTAGGTGATTGCAGGGTTTCCATCGTTTATTACAGTGGCTTCTTTGCTGACGGCTGCGGTTTTTAAATCTGAATAGCTAACTGCATTCGGCAGCAGCTCTTTAATCTGGCTGATATGTTCAGGATCAATCTCATGAGGCGCAAGAATAAACTTCCAATTCTTATGCTCTTGGATCAGTGAAGCAATCAGTTGCTCATCCTGCGGCCAGGTGCTTCCAGCTACGAATACTTTATGGTTTGAACAAAAATCCTCAACAATCTGCACCGTGTATGCGTTCTTAGCATTTTCATATACCCGATCAAACCGTGTATCACCTGCGATGCTTACTGAAGTTATGCCGATTGTTGACAAGAGTGCCAAGCTTTCCTCATTCTGAACAAAAAAGTGAGTTACGTTCCTCAATATGTTCCTGTAGAAGGCGCCATAAGGTTTGAAGAAGATTTGCTCTGGCCTGAAGATGCCTGAAATTAGAAATAGGGGGATCTGCTTTGCATGTAATGCCTGATAATAGTGGTGCCAGAACTCGTATTTGGTGAATATTGCAATTTCCGGGTTTATAGCTTGGATGAAACGCTCTGCGTTGCTCCGGTTATCCAGGGGTAAATAAAACACCCCTTCTGCCGGTGCATAGTTCTTGCGGATTTCATATCCGGAAGGTGAGAAAAAGGTAACAATAATTCTTTTTTCCGGATGAAGTGATTTGATTTTCTCCAAAACCGGCCTGCCTTGTTCAAACTCGCCCAAAGAAGCAAAGTGAAACCAAATATGCTTGTTTGCAGGATCTATTCCAGCCTGTATCTCTTGAAAAGTTCTCTTGCGTCCTTCAATGAATAACTTAGCTTTATGGTTGAAAGGGGCAACTATCCTGACCATCAAGCCATAAAGGAGAATACCAAAATTGTAAAGCCAAAGCATTTTGAGTGTTTATTTATTATCTTAGCCGAAGATACCGGTTTAATATCAAATGAACCTGAAAATATCACCTGCAGGCCTTACGGCGGCAATACGCGTTTAAAACAAGTTTGAAATTGATGGAAAGAAAAAGAGTTTTAATCACCGGTGCTGCCGGTTTTCTAGGATCACACCTATGTGACCGTTTTATTAAAGAAGGCTACTATGTAATAGCTATGGATAACCTGATCACCGGGGATCTGAAAAACATAGAACATTTATTTCCATTAGAAAACTTTGAGTTTTATAATCATGATGTTTCGAAGTTTGTGTATGTACCAGGAGAACTGGACTACATCCTCCATTTTGCATCACCTGCAAGTCCTATTGATTACTTAAAGATTCCAATTCAAACCTTGAAAGTAGGATCGCTTGGAACACATAACCTGCTTGGCCTGGCGCGAAGTAAGAACGCGAGAATGATCATTGCTTCTACATCGGAAGTTTATGGTGATCCAAACGTGAATCCACAACCTGAAGAGTATTGGGGAAATGTAAACCCCGTAGGCCCAAGGGGAGTGTACGACGAAGCAAAGCGCTTTCAAGAAGCTATGACCATGGCATACCATACCTTCCATGGTCTGGAAACCAGGATTGTAAGGATCTTCAATACGTATGGTCCAAGAATGCGCCTTAATGATGGTCGTGTACTGCCTGCGTTTATCGGTCAGGCATTAAGAGGGGAAGATTTAACGGTATTTGGAGATGGATCTCAAACCCGTTCTTTCTGTTATGTTGATGACTTGGTGGAGGGGATTTATCGCTTATTGTTAAGCGACTACGCTCAACCTATGAATATTGGAAATCCAGATGAGATTACGATAAAACAATTTGGCGAGGAAATTATTAAACTAACAGGCACCACTCAGAAGCTTGTTCTTAGAGATTTGCCAGTTGACGATCCGAAGCAAAGACGACCAGATATTACCAAAGCACGTGAGATCTTGGGCTGGGAGCCTAAAGTAAACAGGGCAGATGGCTTAAAGATTACCTACGAGTATTTTAAATCGCTGCCTAAAGAAGCATTGACTAACAATGAGCACAAAGATTTTACTACATATAATAAATAAAGGATGGCTAAGATTTTAGTTACAGGAGGTTCCGGGTTCATCGGCTCCCATACCGTTGTTGAACTTCATAATGCGGGATATGATGTAATTCTGGTAGACAACTTCTCTAATTCTAACCCAAAGATTTTAGATCAGCTGGAAAGAATTACCGGCAAAAAGCCTGAGTTTGTAGAGCTGGACTTGTGTGATGAAGCAAAGGTCAATGCCTTTGTTGCCGCAAATACTGACATCACTGCCGTTATCCATTTTGCTGCCTTTAAGGCGGTAGGTGAATCCGTGCAGAAGCCACTGGAATACTACCGCAATAACTTCTATTCCTTATTGAACCTGTTGTTTGCCTTCAACAAGAAGATTGACTTTGTTTTTTCATCATCTTGTACAGTTTACGGGCAACCGGAGAAACTGCCGGTAACAGAGGCTGCTCCGGTTCAAAAAGCGGAATCCCCTTATGGGAATACCAAGCAAATAGCAGAAGAAATGCTTTCAGAAGCTTGTGCAGTTAGTCCCGAGTTGTTTGTTACCTCATTAAGATACTTTAACCCAGTTGGCGCCCACGAGACTGCTTTGATTGGTGAATTGCCGATTGGCGTACCACAAAACCTGGTTCCATTTATAACGCAATCTGCAATAGGCAAACGCGGTCCGATTACTGTATACGGAAATGATTACAACACGCCAGATGGCAGTGCGATTCGCGACTATATCCATGTTGTAGACCTTGCGAAAGCACATGTTGCTGCGGTGAAGCGATTGGAGGCCAAAGCCGCAGATACCAACTATGAAATCTTCAATCTTGGCACTGGAAAAGGATCATCTGTGCTTGAAATTATCAATGCCTTTGAAACTTCTACGGGGGCGAAATTGAACTACGTAATTGGTCCAAGACGTGAAGGCGATATAGAACAGGTTTATGGTGATGTTACCAAAGCGGCAACATTATTGCATTGGAAGGCTGAACTAGGAATAAATGAAATGATGCGCTCCGCTTGGGCTTGGGAAAATTATTTAAAGGATAATCCATTTTAATGCTTCTAAGTGCACATAAAGATTTAAAAGCTGCAATCTCTGCCCTGCCCGTTAAAGAAAAAGACAAGTTGCTTTTGCGGTTGATCGCCAAAGACAAGATTTTAACAGAACATCTTCATTTTAAACTATTGGAAGATGAAAGTGATCTGGAGGCAAGAAGACTGACGTTGCTTGAAGAAATTGATGCTGCAATACATAACCTGAATGCAAATAAAAAGTCCAATACGAAGGACACACTTGCTGTAATGCGTGTACTTAACGGTAAGATAAACCAGCACTTTAAAGTTACAAAAGACATGACTTCCGAGCTGGAGCTGAGATTACATTTACTGAATAACCTGCCTGTTAACATAAAAGATGCAGTTTATTCTCCCTTGCAGGCCTATAACGAAAAACTGACTGCCTACTTTGTAAGAGCTACATTATCTGCTTACAAGAAATACCTGAAGATGCATGAAGACCTGCGGTTTGACTTCAGCGATGCCTTTACAGAGGTGTTGAACAAAATTCATCAGGGTAAAATGGCTTATGCTGGTAAACTACTTAACTTACCAGAAGAATTATAAATATAGATTTGATCAATATAGATGGATGGACAATGACGCTCAACCATAATCTTAAAAAGAAAAACTAGTAAAGATGAAAAAGATTCTAATTACAGGAGGTGCAGGTTTTATTGGCTCTCATGTGGTACGCAGATTTGTAAACAACTATCCGGAGTACCAAATAGTTAACCTTGATAAACTTACCTACGCAGGAAACTTGGCCAACCTAACTGATATAGAGGATAAGCCGAACTACCGTTTTGTTAAGGCTGATATCACAGATGCCACGGCCATGAATGATCTGTTTGCAACTGAAAACTTTGACTCAGTAATCCACCTTGCGGCAGAATCTCACGTAGACAGATCCATTACAGATCCCCTTGCCTTCGTAATGACAAACGTAATTGGTACGGTGAATTTGTTGAACTCAGCTAAGGAGTTCTGGAAAGGCGATTACAACAGCAAACGTTTCTATCACGTTTCAACAGATGAAGTTTACGGTGCACTGGGGGAAACAGGCATGTTTACCGAATCTACAGGTTACGATCCACACAGTCCTTACTCGGCTTCAAAAGCCAGTTCAGATCACTTTGTACGTGCTTACCATGACACTTACGGCCTTGATATCGTTATCTCAAATTGTTCCAATAACTACGGTTCTCACCACTTTCCAGAAAAGCTGATCCCCCTAGCGATAAACAACATCAAAAACGGGCAACCTGTGCCGGTTTATGGTAAAGGAGAGAATGTGCGCGACTGGCTTTGGGTGGAAGATCATGCAAGGGCAATCGATGTGATATTCCATAAGGCAGAAACTGGAGAGACCTACAACATTGGCGGTCATAATGAGTGGAAAAATATTGATTTAATCAATTTGCTTTGCAGCATTATGGACAAGAAGCTTGGCCGTGAAGAAGGGGAGTCGGCTAAACTCATTACTTATGTGACTGACCGCGCAGGTCATGATCTGCGTTATGCAATTGACTCTACCAAGCTGCAAGAGAAACTTGGCTGGGTTCCTAGCCTTCAATTTGAAGAAGGACTAGAGAAAACAGTTGACTGGTATTTGCACAACGAAGAGTGGTTAACGAACGTTACCACTGGTAACTATCAAGCTTATTACGAAACACAATACCAGAGCAGATAACAACTTAAGACATAAAAAAGCCCGCAATCAAATGGTAATTGCGGGCTTTTTTATGTCTTATTAACTGATCTATTCGTAGCGTAGAGCTTCTACAGGATCAAGTTTGGATGCTTTCTTTGCAGGATAGTACCCTGAAACCACGCCTACTAAGACACAGAGGGCAAATCCGCCAATAATAAACAGCCATGGCACAATGAAGGAACCACCCATGAGGAGGGAAATTGCATTCCCAAGCCCGATGCCGAGTAGGATTCCCAAAGCGCCACCCATTAAGCAAATTACTACCGCTTCAATCAAGAACTGCTTTCTAATGGTAGCTGGATTTGCGCCAATTGCTTTTCGCACTCCAATTTCCCGGGTTCTTTCTGTAACGGAGACCAACATGATGTTCATCAAACCTATGGAAGCACCAATAAGGGTTATCGCCCCAATGGCAACACCGCCAATGGCGATGAATGATAAATTTTCAAAGAGGGTCTGTGCTACTGCATCACTTTTCGTGATCTCAAAATTGTTTTCTTGCTTAATCTTTAGCTTCCTTATGTTTCTGAACTCAGCTGTTGACTCCCCAATGATATTGTCTATCATAGAATTATCAGGTACTATAACGGTAATGGTATAAGATGGATCCGCGTTTGTATTGATTTGCTTTCCCTTAAGCAGGGGCACAAAGACGGTCCGGTCACTATTATTTCCCATACTCGAGCCCTTTGCAGCAAGCACGCCAATCACTTTTAGGCGTGTATTTCCAACCGTAATGACCTTATCTAATGGAGATTCCTTTTTAAATAGCGTAGTGCTTAGCTCATTACCAATGATACAGTTGTTTGATCCAGTGGTAATTTCAGACTTACTCAAGTTCCTTCCTAAAGTAAGATCCAAGCCCTGAGCCTGCAGTCCATTCTCGTCAATTGCCTGCACATTGATATTTGGGTTGGTTTTAACAGAATTGTATTTAACCGTTGCACCTTGAGAAGCCCGAACGCTTACCGATACAGTTGCCGGTGTGTTTAGCGAATCTTTAAACTGTAAAGCTTGTTCATAACGGATGGAAGCAAATGGCTTGGCTCTTTGCCCAGGCCCACCTATACGAATACCACCTGAGCGGTTCCTGATGGTAAATGAGTTGGCACCCATACTTGAGAATGCATCAGTCATACTCTTTTTAACCGCATCTAAAGTAGTTAAGATCCCAACCAATGCTGTTAGTCCGATGGCAATGATCAACGCCGTTAACATGGTACGCAACCGATTACTCTTAATCGAATGCATTGCTAAACGAATATTTTCTGTATAAGTCATTGGGTCGGATATAAGAAGCTAAGGGGTATAAAAATAAAAAGTCCCGTTGTTAAGACAACGGGACTTCCTGAAATGTTACACAACTATATCTAATTATACAGAAAAGCTGGTACCGCAACCGCAAGTGCTGGCTGCATTGGGATTGCTGAAGGTAAAGCCTCTGGAGTTTAAGCCATCTTGCCAATCAACTTGCATCCCCAACAGATACATCTGGTGCGCTTTATGCATAAAAACAGTAATACCATCAATAATGAATTCCTGATCGCCTTCTTTCTTCTGGTCGAAACCCAAAATATAACTCATTCCCGAGCAACCACCGCCTTCTACGCCTACACGTAAGCCAAAGTTATCACCAATTTCCTGTTGGTCTTTCAACTTAAGCAATTCTTTTAGTGCGCCTTGAGTGAAGGTTACTGGTGCAAATGTCGTGTCAACTGTTGTACTCATGTTATTTTATTTAGGAAGAACAAATATAATTATTAAAAATAAATTGTACATTTTTGTTCGCGTAAATCCCCCAATTATTACTGTATAAACACAATTTGTCCTGTTTACACTCGATGAATGCGGATATCGATCTCAGGCGATTTACGTTTTATAAGAAATACAATTATGACCGAGAAAAAGTTTACCACGAGTTCTGGCATCGAAATCAAAGATCTATATACCTCGGCAAAGCCGATGACAGAGAAGCCAGGCGAGTTTCCCTTCACCAGAGGAATACAAAAAGACATGTATCGCGGTAGATTGTGGACCATGCGTCAGTATGCCGGCTTTTCCACGGCCGCAGAGTCTAACAAAAGATACCATTATTTATTAAGTCAGGGCACCACCGGGTTGTCGGTAGCTTTCGATCTTCCTACACAGATCGGCTATGATTCAGATCATGAAATGTCTGAAGGGGAGGTGGGAAAAGTTGGCGTTGCAATAGATTCCCTACAGGATATGGAAATCCTATTCAACGGGATTGAGCTCGAGAAGATCACCACATCTATGACCATCAATGCCACTGCAGCAATATTACTGGCCATGTATATCGCCCTGGCAAAAAAACAAGGCGCAGATTTAAAGCAGATCTCCGGGACCATTCAAAATGACATTCTAAAAGAATATGCCGCACGTGGCACCTATATATATCCACCAAAGCCATCAATGCGGATCATTACAGACATATTCGAGTATTGCAGCAAGGAAGTGCCGAAATGGAATACCATATCTATTTCTGGTTATCACATTCGTGAGGCTGGCTCTACAGCAGTTCAGGAGCTTGCATTCACACTGTCAAACGGTAAAGCCTATCTAAATGCAGCTTTGGAAAAAGGGTTAGACATCAATGTATTTGCAAAGCGGCTCTCCTTTTTCTTCAATTGTCACAATAATTTCTTTGAGGAGATCGCAAAATTCCGGGCAGCACGAAGAATGTGGGCCAACATCACTAAAGAAATGGGCGCAACTGACCCAAAAGCGCAGATGCTTCGCTTCCATACCCAAACTGGAGGATCAACCTTAACCGCCCAACAGCCTTTGAACAATGTGATCCGCGTAACCAACCAGGCGATGGCTGCGGTGTTGGGGGGCACCCAGTCCTTACACACCAACGGCTATGACGAAGCCTTAAGTTTACCTACAGAAGAGGCTGCCAAAATTGCCTTAAGAACCCAACAAGTAATTGCCTTTGAAAGTGGGGTGACCGACACTGTCGACCCGCTGGCGGGGTCCTATTTTGTGGAAAATCTTACCGATGAAATTGAGGCGGCGGCGCAGCAGTACATAGAGAAAATTGATGCTATGGGAGGTGCTGTGGAAGCAATTGAAAATGGCTACATACAGAATGAGATTTCAATTGCGGCTTACCACCATCAGCTCGAAGTTGAAGCGGCCGAACGCATCATTGTAGGAGTGAATAAATTTGCCCAGGAACAGGAGGGAATTACAGATGTAATGAGAATTGATGAGTCAATTCGCAACTTTCAGGCCGATAAAATCACATTGTTGAAAATTCAGAGAAATGCTGTTGCAGTTACGGAAAAATTAGCAGAATTAAAGCATGCTGCAGCCTCATCTACGAACATAATCCCCTTTATTTTGGCCGCTGTGGAGGAATATGCCACTTTGGGAGAAATTTCTGACGTCCTGCGCGCTGAGTTTGGGGAGTATTAAAAATATCGAAATGTGGACAATAAATGTTAACAATTATAGTTATCCACATTAAGTATTCAGCTCGGGCAGTGTATGCGATTGCGGGCTAAGCAGTTACGAATTATATCAGAAATCCTTTCTTTTTGTTGATAATTTTTTGAATCTTCGATCTCCCGAAAGCACGGTATTTATACGTACTTATCGCTACTGAAAACCAACAAATTATAGAATAACAATGGAAAAAACTTGCACTGAAGTATGGAAAAACTGTCTCCAAATCATTAAGGATAACATCCCGACCCAAAGCTTTAAAACTTGGTTCGAACCGATCTCTGCCCTTAAATTGGATGGCAAAGTTTTAACTATCCAGGTGCCTAGTTTATTCTTCTATGAATGGCTGGAAGAGCACTACGTTGGACTATTACGCAAGACCGTAAAGAAGCAACTTGGAGATGAAGGAAGACTGGAATACAACATCGTTGTAGACAAATCTTCAAGCACAGGAAACCCGTATACTACAAACATGCCTTCGAATGGTAATGGGGCAGAAGCTAAGATTCAATCTATGCCGATCCCAGTATCCATAAACAAAGACATTAAAAATCCTTTTATTATTCCCGGACTGAAGAAACTGAATGTAGACCCACAATTAAATTCCAACTACACGTTTGAAAACTACATTGAGGGAGATTGCAACCGTTTAGCCCGTTCAGCTGGCTACGCTGTTGCTGCAAAGCCAGGAGGTACTTCATTTAATCCATTAATGATTTACGGAGGCGTTGGTTTAGGTAAAACACACCTTGCACAAGCCATCGGGAATGAGATTAAAAGAACAATGCCCGATAAATTGGTCATCTACGTTTCTTGTGAGAAGTTCTGCCAGCAGTTTGTAGACTCCCTGAAGAACAACACCATAAATGATTTTGTGAACTTCTACCAGGCCATGGACGTCATCATCATGGATGATGTACACAACTTTGCCGGTAAAGAGAAAACACAGGACATCTTCTTCCATATTTTCAACCACCTACACCAGTCTGGAAAACAGGTAATCCTATCCTCTGATAAATCGCCTAAAGATCTGTCTGGTTTAGAAGAGCGCCTGTTAAGTCGTTTTAAATGGGGCCTTTCTGCAGATCTTCAAATCCCTGATCTGGAAACCAGAATCGCCATCCTGAAGAAAAAGATGTATGCCGATGGTATTGAATTGCCTGGAGAAGTTATTGAGTATGTTGCCCACAACATCGATAACAACGTAAGGGAACTTGAAGGTGCAATGGTATCTCTGCTAGCACAGTCTACAATGAACAAAAAGGATATTGATCTTGCACTGGCTAAACAGATGTTGAAGAACTTCATTAAGCACACCAGCAAAGAGATTTCAATGGAGTTCATTCAGAAACTCGTATGTGAGTACTTCGAGGTTCCCGTTGATATGGTGAAATCACCAACGCGTAAACGTGAAATTGTTCAGGCCAGACAAATTTCTATGTACCTGTCCAAGAGCCATACAAAATCCTCACTTAAGACAATAGGAGCGTTTTTCGGTGGCAGGGATCACTCTACAGTTATCTATGCATGTCAGACCGTAGAAGATTTGATTGAAACAGACAAGAAGTTCAAGGGATATGTTCACGACATTCAAAAGAAGTTAAAGATGAGCTAAGGCAAATGGACCTTAAAAGAAGAAGCCCCTGATGGATGTCCATCAGGGGCTTCTTCTTTATAACTTAAGTTGCTTGTTTTTATTTAATTACACCAAGCTTTAAAAGCCCGTAAAACAGGCCATTGATGTGCAGAGACTGTGCGATCTCATTGTCAAGCAACAACTGCTTCACTTCCTCAAAACTGTACTCCTCAACGTTTAATATCTCATGTTCATCCAGGTGCTGTTCATGTGTTTTTACACCACCAGTTAGCAGATAAGTGAAAGTCTTGTTTGTAGATGTTGCCGGATTCGGGTAAACTGTTGCAATAAGTTCCTGTGTTTTGAAGGAATAACCTGTTTCTTCAAGCATTTCCCTTTTAATCGCGTGTTCCGGTTCTTCACCTGGATCTACAACGCCACCAGGAATTTCCAGCGATATAATATCCGCCGCATGGCGATACTGCCTTACCAAAACAATCTTGTTGTCTTCTGTAACTGCAACCGCGTTCACCCATTCCGGATACTCCAGAACGTAGTAATCATCTTTAACTGGTCCATTCTGCAGCTTAACGGTATCTACCCGTAACGTTGCCCATTTTTCTCTCACAAGGTATCTTGTAGAAAGCTTATCCCATTTTTCAATCTCCATAAATATTTTCTAATTACCAGCTTCCACTACTTCCACCACCACCGAAACTACCGCCGCCGAAGCCACCAAATCCACCACCACTGCTTCCACCACCGCCGCCAAAGCCACCGCCAAAGCCGCTACCTGAACTTCGCCCACCGCCACTAAACAACATGCTCCAGAATAAGGCATTTGCAACACCACGGCCGCCTATGACCTGACTACCACCACCGCCTCGGCCCCCTCTTTTGATAAGAAAGATGATGATTACAACTATGATAACTAGAATCGGTATTGCACTTCCATTGTCTTTACTTGCCCTCTTCTTAGGTGCGTCGGCCTTGTACTCGCCCTTAACCAGTTTAATGATGGAGTTTGTACCAGCATCAAGTCCCGCATAATAATCCCCTGCCTTAAATGCAGGTTTTATATCGTTTTCTATAATGCGATTCGTATACACATCAGGCAATGCGCCTTCAATGCCATAGCCTGTCTGAATGGAAATCTTGCGGTCACCAAGCGCCACAACGATCATTACACCATTGTTCTTCTTATTGCCCCCAACGCCCCATTTCCTGCCCAACTGCAGCGCATAATCATTAATGTCATAATCGCCGACAGATTTGACCATCGCAATTGCTATTTGAGTTGAGCTGGAATCATCAAAAGCAACCAACTTGCTTTCAAGCTGCTGTAGTTGCGAAGCAGATAAAGTGTTTGTATAATCGTTTACAAGTTTGGAGGGCTTTTCAGGTAGGTCCTGAGCAAATAATCTACCACAGGTAAGTATCAGCAAAAAAGCTATTAAAAGTCTATTCATAGCTTATTTGGGTTTGTTTTGATCTGTGAAATAAATATCATTTGGTAGTTCGTTTACATCTCCATTGTCATACGGGAAAAATAAAGCAAGCTTTTCTCCGGCAAGGCTTACACCCGCGATAATACCGTTTACCAAACTTCCATTGGCGAAATGTGCCCTCATGGCTACCTTAGTCATCTCCCAGAAATCGCTGGGTACAACTTTATTGATCCCACTATCGCCGATGATGGCAAACTTATGGTCTTCATGAGCAAGATAGATCAGTACTCCATTCCGGTGTACTGTTTTCTCCATGTTCAGTTTACTGAAATACGTTGTTGCACGTTCAAGTGGCTCTCCAGGGCAATGTTTTTCAATAGCAATCCTTATTTCTCCAGAGGTTAGCTTTTCCGCATCAGCGATTGCAGCCGTAACCATTTCTTGTTCTTCTTCTGTGAAAAGTGCCATAGTTGATTAAATATAAATAAGGGTAACATAGGCTTAAGTTAAACCTACATTACCCTTGAAACGTGTTTTAGGAATTAGAATTGCACCTTAGGGGCATTTTGAGCACCTGCATCGGCTTTAAAGCCAGCTTTTTGTGAAAATCCGAATATTCCGGCTGTAAGGTTATTAGGAAACGATCTCACTTTCGTGTTGAAGGTTTGGACAGATTCGTTGAAATCTCTGCGGGATGTTGCAATTCTGTTTTCAGTTCCTTCCAATTGTGCCGAAAGATCGCTGAATTGCTGTGTTGCACGTAGTTGCGGATAGTTCTCTGTCAATACCATCAATCGGCCTAGAGCCTGACTAACCTCACCTTGTGCGGCTTGAAATTTACCAATGTTTTCTGCTGTAAGTTTTGTTGGATCTACCGTGATCTGGCTTGCCTTAGAACGTGCCTCAATAACTTGTGTTAATGTAGTTTGTTCAAACTTAGCAGCACCCTTAACAGTACTTACCAAGTTGGGGATTAAATCAGACCGGCGTTGATATTGCGTTTCAACCTGGTTCCATTTGGTTTTTACATCCTCATCAAGTTTAACGAGATTATTGTAGCCACTGCAACCACTGAAAGCAATAAACAAGATCAGGACTCCTACAACTACTAATACGATTTTTTTCATGTTTAAAATTTTAGATTTAAGGAAGTCTACGTTTTGCCGACTTCAACGTTAACGTTAATTTACATATTAGAGCTCAATTTCTGTACCTTTGTTACAATTCAGGATAGAAACCTGACAAGAATATGCAAAAAGACATCGAAATCAAGCTATCCCCAGCCGATATAGAGAATACATCTGCAATTTTGGCTGCTTTATCTGTTGCTCTTCAGATTGATCAAAAACGTATTTTAGACCATAAGGTTTTAAAACGATCCATTGATGCCCGTTCCAGACTGGTAATTTACAGATTGCAAGTCCGTGCCTTTATTGATGAGCAAGCGCTGCCCGATATATATTCCACCAATTTCCCCAGTGTAGTCAATAGGCCGGATGTACTTATTGTCGGTGCCGGTCCTGCGGGATTATTTGCCGCATTGCAATGTATTTTGAACGGATTTAAGCCCATTGTACTTGAACGTGGCAAGGATGTTAAACAACGCCGGCGTGATCTTGCCACCATCAACAAAGAGGGCCTCGTAAATACAGAATCCAACTATTGCTATGGGGAGGGGGGAGCCGGAACTTACTCTGATGGAAAACTCTATACCCGATCAAACAAGCGCGGGGATGTAAATAATGTATTGGAAACCTTCGTTCAGCATGGTGCTCCAGCAGATATCCTGATCGATGCCCGTCCGCATATTGGAACCAATAAGCTTCCTCAGATTATTACCGCAA
>JAQBOT010000439.1 GCA_028287885.1 Pedobacter sp. | reverse complement strand
TGCGCTGTCATTTGGTTGATTATTTACCACAAGTAGGCGGACAACTTTCTGAAATATATCCTAAAAAACCCATATATGACATCCCTGGATACCCTTCTGTTCTTGCACAGGAATTGGTTGACAATCTGATGGAACAGGGCAAACCTTTCCATCCAGGCTTCACTTTGGGTGAGCGGATTGAAGGTTTGGAAAAACGAGGGGAACAAGATTTTGTTCTTACCACAAATATGGGAACCATTATTGAATCCAAAGTAGTTGTTATTGCTGGTGGATTGGGCTGCTTTGAGCCTCGCAAACCTGCTGTTGCTGGCTTAGAGCAATTTGAGAACGGAAGAGGTGTGAATTACATGATTCTTGATCCGGAGCAATATCGCGGCCAGAAGATGGTTATTGCCGGTGGCGGTGACTCTGCTCTCGACTGGACAATTTTCTTGGCTGACATTGTTCAGGAACTTACGCTTGTACACAGAAGCGAAAGCTTTAGAGGTGCTCCAGATTCTGTAAACAAAGTGATGGCACTGGCAGAAAGCGGTAAGATCAAACTGATATTGAACAGCAACCTGAACTCTGTTACTGGAAATGGTAGATTGGAGAACGTAGAAATTATTCACAACCGCAGCATGGAAGTGACCAATGTTGCAGCGGATCATTTGATTCCACTTTTTGGTTTAAGTCCGAAGTTAGGCCCAATTGAACAATGGGACCTGAACATTAACAAGAACGCCATTGAGGTAAACACAGATGATTATTCCACCAATATCCCGGGAATATATGCTATTGGCGACATCAACACTTATGTTAACAAGCTTAAACTTATTCTTTGTGGCTTTCATGAGGCTGCTCTTATGAGTCATAGTGCATATCAGTACATGAACCCTGGTATTAAATATACAATGAAGTACACCACGGTAAACGGGGTTTCAGAATTTTAAGTTTCAGCAATAGATATGGAAGAAAATAACATTACCGTTAGCGTACAAAATCCTGATGGTACCAGAATTGCATTGGAAGCACCAATTGATATGGGTTTAAGCCTGATGGAGTTTCTAAAAGCATGCGAATACGATATCCTTGCCACTTGCGGCGGAATGGCCCTATGCGCTACTTGCTGTGTGGATGTTTTAGAAGGTGAGGAAAAGTTGAACGAAATGTCTGATGATGAGTACGCAATGCTTGATACCTTGCCAGACCTGTTACCGAATTCCAGGCTGGCCTGCCAGTTGAAACTAAACGCCGATATGGACGGTTTAATTGTTAAATTACACGGAGAACAAGCTTAAAGCCTGTTTCCATCGGGATCTGCAAGTGCTTTGTTTATCGTAAACTCAATGTACTTGCGGTCCCGCTTAACCAATTCCATTAATTGTTCTACCAATTGGTCTTCCTGACCTGGAGTAAAAGAAATGTCTGCCGCAGCCAGATCCCTGTATTTTCTTAGGAACTTAATTTTAACTTTTTCAGATGTTTCAGGTGTAAGTGTGAAGCTTGCCATGTTGTTTCTTTGGTTACAAAAGTATGAAAAAAACTGAAGATCGATTCAAAGCGCTATCCAAAATGAACAGTCTCCATTTTCGCTGCAATCATGCGCTAAAATCCAAACTATAAAAGCTACAATAAAGGTGATCTTATTCGCAGCCAAGTAAATCTTAAAGCATGTAAGGTAAGCTGGCAGCGCCTGAAAACACCCAAATTTATTCAACTTCAAACATACATAGCAAACACATCACAGACACACGTTACGTGGGTTTGATGTGCGCTTGATGTGTGTTTGATGTGCGCTTCATGTGCTTACTTATTGTGTCAACTAAATTCAGGAATACAAGCCTATTGGTGTAAAGTCAAATCAGGAATACACACCACCTGAAACCCAGAAAACCTGCGCAAAAAAAAACGGGTATGTCATTTCAATTTGAACGACACACCCGCTTTAGAAGTTTATGTAAGCCTTACCAGCCTGGATTTTGTTTCAATGTTCCATTTGGATATAAAGCAAACTGGTTTGATGGTATCGCCATCAAATAATTCTTTGGATCAACAAACGTACGGGAAATCGCTGCGGCATAGGGCATAATGTAGCCATCAGCATTACGAAGTACCTTTTTGTTGTCTGCTACTTTAGCGCCTAAGAAAGCGTCAGGGTTTTTAGCTTTATCCAGCTTATCTCCTTCTTTCCAACGCATCAGGTCTTGATATCTAAAACCATCCATCATCAACTCCACTCGGCGTTCCCTTCTGATTTCCCACATCAAAGAACTAACATCCGCTGGCTTTACTGGATCATTAATAACAATACCAGAAGCAGAAACGGTACCCAAGCCTGTTAACATCAACGGAGCAATTTTGGCGCGGGTGCGCAACAAGTTTACTGATTTATCTAAATCAGCCTGTGTTACCGTGTACTTTCCAAGTTTTTCCAGTAGTGCGCTCGTTTCAGCATAGTTTAACAAGACTTCTGCAAACCAGAATATCGGTGCATCTGTATCGTTATTTGGTGCGAGTTGTACCGCTGCAGGGTTAAGAAACTTTGTTGGACGATAGCCCGTGCTAGAGCTATTACCAGTAACCAAAGTACCATTGTACATCAATACAGTATCAATGGTAACCAGTAAGCGGTTGTCGCGGTTTGCACGTAAATCCTTTATGGTATTGTCTCCTTTATACAAAGGGGATTGTTTAATTGGCAATCCATCAACCGCAGCATACGCTTCAATTGCAGACTTCGTTAGGCCGTTCATTGGCGTTGTACTGTTTGTGTAGCCAATTACCGAATGGGTTAAAACGCCCGAAAGGTATTTCTTGTATAAAAGCACTTCTTTGTTTCCTGCAAGATCCAAAGAGTTGTATAATGCCTTATAATCACCCAGCGTGTATTTGCTTGCAATTAATTTATCGCAGGCATCTTTACCTTCTAAAAGGAATTTATCAGCATCAGGTAAGCCCAACTCCGTGTGGTAGATGCGGTATGATCCTTCAAATAGACAAATTCTCGCTTTTAGTGCCAGAGCAACATCTTTATTAACCGTGTTGACCTGGTCTGTGGTACGGATGTTTGCAACAGCGAAGTTGATATCTGCAAGCACACTATCCATAACCAAAGCACGAGGATCCCGTGGTTTGTAAATTACATCTGTTTGTGAGACGTCTAAAGAACTGTTAATAAAAGGCACATCTCCAAATGCTTTAACCTTTGTGAAGTAGTCCATAGCCCTGAAAAACCGCGCTATTCCTCTCCAATGGTTTTTAGCTTCATCAGACATTGGTACTTTATCTATACGCTCTAACATGATATTCGCTTTGCGGATATAGGTCCAGTTCCAATCAGCGGATGTAGTAGGTACATTTAGTGCATAGTTCTGAAAGGTTGCAGCGGCTTGATCGTCACTGAAAGGGGAACTCGGCGTGCTGAAGTAGAAATCTGCTGTTGTTCCAGTTCCGAAACCGGTAAACAAGTCATAAAAGCCCCAGTTGTATGAACGTACATTATTTTCGCTGGTCCAGAAGTTATCGTCAGAAAACTGGTCTGGGGTATCTACATTCAGATCTTTTGAGCAACTGCCGAGCACAACCAGCAGTGATGTCAGATATATTATTGATTTAAATAATTTCATTTTTTTATAATAAAGGAATTTACAACGTTAAATTAACTCCAAAAGAATACAGCTTTGAGAACGGAAAGCTTCTTCCTGTAAACCCAGATTCACCATCGGTCATCTCTGGATCAATTGGAACACCTACATTAGAAATGGTAGCTAGATTCTGACCACTAACATAGATCCTGAACTTCTGAACGCCATATTTTTTGCTCCACTGGTTTCCAAAAGTATAGCCAAGAGTAACGTTCTTTAATCTCGCATAAGCCAGGTTTAACAAATACTTGGTTTGTGGATAGAAGTTGTTTCCGCTGGTTGGAAAGTTTGAAATGGTAGAACTGTTGTTGTTGATGTATGGATTTGGGTAAAAAGCATCCGTGTTTTCTGGAGTCCAGTAATCCAATTGGTTTGCATAAAGAATATCAGCATTCTGGTAAGCAGGAATGATCATATTTCCAATTCCCCAATAGCTGCGTTTACCCACACCTTGAACAAAGGCGTCAAAATCGAATTCTTTATAATTACCGCCAAGGCGAATACCATATTGGTAGCGCGGCTGACTGTTTCCGATCACTTTCAAATCACCATGATCTCCAGAAGTTGTTGCACCACTGCTGATTACGCCATCTCCGTTAAGATCTTTGTACTTGATGTCACCCGGGCCAAAAACAAAGTTACCTGTCTGTAATTTCGTCTGACTTGCTGAGCCCGCGACATCTTCAGCAGAACTAAAGAATCCATCGGTTTCAAAACCCCAGATTTCGCCATAGGTTTGCCCTTCATAGTAACCTCCAAGATTTTGGTAGATGGTATTTGAGGGATTATTCCACTTTGTAAATTTCGTCTTGTTGTCCGCAAAAGTTAGTGTCGAGTACAAGTTCAAATCCGTACTTATAGGGTAATTTAAATCCACACTGACTTCAAATCCTTTATTGCGGAAATTACCAGCGTTGATCTTTGGTCCTGAACTTCCAAATACGGCACCGATGGTTGTATTTTGTAACATGCCCTTAGTATCACGTTGATACCAATCTGCAGAAACACCGATATGATTGTTCCAGAAACGAATGTCAGCGCCCAGGTCTAATGTTTGAACCTTCTCCCAGGTTAAGGCTTGCGCGACCGGGATTGGAGCGGCAATACCTTGAACTCTGGTACTGCTTGCTGGTGTTACCCAGTTAATTGCAGAACCGGCCATTGTAGGAATATAATATTGGCCACCAACATTTTGATTACCTACAGTACCAAATGAAGCGCGGAACTTAATATCATCAATCGCTGGTTTGATGAAGCTCATGAAGCTTTCCTCAGTAAGTCTGTATCCCATGGATGCCGAAGGGAAAAAGCTCCATCGGTCTTTTTTAGAGAAAGACGAAGATGCATCTTCACGCCCATTTACTTCAAGTAAGTACTTTCCTTTGTAGTCGTAATTGACACGCCCAAAAACACCGCCGTACCCGCCAACCGGGTAATTTCCAGAGCCATGGATACCAGAAACAATTGGAGTTCCAACTGCCAGGTTCAATTCTGCTTGCGTTGGATCCAGAACAGTCTGCTTGCCAGCCGTAAATTGCACATTATCATAGTTCTCGGTATTTACACCGGCCATAACTTTAACGTTGTGGTTCTCCCCAAAGGTATTTTGATAGGTTGCATAAGCATTGAAAGTATTTCTCAACTGTCTTGTTTCCCCATAGCTTATAATATCCTGCGCAGCAGAGGCAATGTTACTTAACAATGGAGGCGTTCCAGCAGACCAGAAGTCGTATGCGTAAATCGGGCCGCCGACATCTTTACGTAAAGCGTTGTCTCTTCCAATCGTATAGTCTGCCCGTACATTTAAGTTCTTTGCAATCTTAATTGTAGCACCAAGATCAATCCTGTTGTAATTATCCACCACGGAGCTTTGTTGAGCATTGGCTAGGTATGCCGGAATACTTCTGAAATAATTGCCGTTGTAGGTTCCATAAGGGAAATAAGATCCCCACCTCCAGAAATAATACCAGTTGTTCTGATAAGAATAGGGTGCAGTATAATTGAAATTCCGGTACATAAACTTCGCGTCAACATCAAGCCATTTGGTTGCTGCTGCCGTAATCGAAGCTGTAAGATTATACTTGCTGATCTGGTCTGGATTAAGCTTGAAAATACCACCGTCTTTTGAATATCCTGCGGAGATATTGTAACCGATCTTCTCACTTCCGCCCTGGATACGCAAATTGTGGTTTTGCTGGGTAGTGTATTTGTTCAGCATTTCCTTCTTCGGATCCCATTGCTTAAAGAAATACACACGGCCATCGATGTAGTCAAAATCCTGACCCAGGATCATTTCCTTTCCTGTATTTGTGGCCGCATAATTCTTCTGCCAGTTGTCGATACCATCACGAAGCCTCAGCAACTGCATCCCAAAAATTTCAGGAGAAGTCGTTCCACCTCTAACCGAGGCATTGTAAAGACCCGTAAGCTCCTCAACAGGGTTTGCGAATTCAGGCAAATTGGTTGGTTGGCCCCAGGAAAAGTTATTGTTATAGTTGATGCTTGTTGCCGTATTTTTCTTTCCTGACTTCGTTTTCACCAAAACAACACCAAAAGCTGCACGTGCACCATAGATCGACGTTGAAGCCGCATCCTTAAGTACAGATATGCTTTCGATATCACTTGGATTGATTAAAGACAGATCTGGAGTCTCTACGTTATCAACCAAAATTAATGGCTGACTATTTCCATTGATAGATCCTACTCCCCTGATGTTGATGTTTGGCGCAGAGGTCAGGCCACCATTCCCATAAGTAATTGTTAGACCCGGTACAACACCTTGAAGTGCTTTTGCCGGATCGTTTAGTGGCTTGCTACCGAAAGCTTTCTCAACATCAACGGTACTTACAGCACCCGTTAAATTCGCTTTTCTCTGCGTACCAAAGCCGACCACAACAACTTCATTCAATCCTTTTGCCTCTGGTTTTAACACAACATTCATCGTGTTCGCAGATCCCACAGTTTTTTCCTGCGTTAACATACTTAGGTAGCTGAAGATAAGCACATCACCACTGTTTGCAGTAATGGAATATCCCCCTTCAGCGCCTGTCTGTACAACTTTCGACGTTCCCTTTACCTTAATAGAGACGCCTGGCACTGTCTTACCGTCATCAGACGATGTAACTTTCCCTATAATGGTTTTCTCCTGCGCGAAAGCCTGCACAAATAAGCATAAACACATTACAAAGACTAAGAGTAGTTTTCTTTTCATCAATGTTTGATTTTCGTTTGATAATAAATAATTCTTGTATTAAATTACGAATAGAAAAAACACGCAGTTACCCGCACTTTTCTAACTGTCAGGTAAATATCTTAATAAATATTGCATTTTATGGACTACCACTAATTGTGTTGAAAATGTTGCAGGACTTAAAATGCAAAAAACAGCAGAAACCTGCACCCCGATATCATTGAATTTTTATCTACATTACAGTCTAGATTAACCTCATGCTCAAAAGGGAAAGACACGATTATATAATGCGGCAGATAAATCTGCATAACCGGGTATTGACTTCGGATCTTGTACAGCAGTTAAATGTATCGGAAGACACGATACGCAGGGACCTTCAGGAGCTTGTGGATACCCAGCAATTGCATAAAGTTCATGGTGGTGCATTGTCAAAATCTTACCAGTCACATTTTGATGATACGGAGATCTATGCACGTGACGCGAAAGTCGCGATAGCCAAAAAAACACTTCCCTTAATTAAAGATGGGATGGTGATTTTAACTGGCGGAGGCACAACGATTATTGAGCTCGTAAAACAGCTACCGACTCATTTGCAGGCAACATTCTTTACAATTAGCCCTTTCGTAGCTATTGAACTTTCTAAATACGAGAAGATTGAAGTTATTTTAATCGGGGGGCTGTTTTCCAAAAGTTCGCAGGTCACCTACGGTGGGCATGTTATTAGTCAACTGTCAGAAATCAACGCCGATCTATGCCTGCTGGGAACAAGTGCGTTACATGCGCAGGATGGTTTAACGGATACCGACTGGGAAATTAACCAGCTTAAGAAAACGATGTTGCAGTGTTCTAAGAAAATCGCTGTCTTGTGTATCTCTGAAAAGCTGAACATTTCGCTGCGGCTTAAAGTTGCTGCATTGCAGTTTATCGATTGCCTTGTTACGGAACTTGATCCCGATGCTCCCGAATTGGAACACTACCACATGAAGGGTTTGGTGATATACTAGCGCGTTGCGGTTGTAGGTTGCACAACAATGGCCTCTATTCTGGTTGGTAACCAAACCTGCATTTGCGACTTTCCGCGGTTTGCCCAGGAGAAGTAAGGAATTGCAACCAGTGGTTGTTGTTCCATGCTTACGCTGTTTCCCGCAGCCGAGGGAACAACAACAGGCACCTGAGCCTTCAGCGTTACCACCCCACCCAATAGATTCTTATTAAATTCAGACGTAAAAGTGGCATCTTGTGGAACGATAAAGCTTTTGCTCTTGTTTCCGTTGTCGGCCTGTTCTATACAGTATACCAGCGGGCCTCTTTGTAAGGCTACGCGATTGACATTCGCCTGAATGCGGTTTGTGGCGACAATCTTCCTCACGGGCATAGGCAGGTTCATTGTTACCGCATCCCCTTTCTTCCAGGTTCTAGAGATGATTGCATATCCGTCTTTAATCGTGTATTGCAATGCTTTTCCGTTTAGCTGAATGCTGATTACGCTATCCACTTTGTCCTGATACTTGTAAGTGGAGCCGGGAACAGGTTCGTTTAATGCCCATCCAGGAATACGTATATATAGAGGGAATGTTGACTTCTTTAGCGGTTCTACACCAATCCTGATGTTGCCATCCCAGGGATAGTTGGTCTCCTGGCTGACCTTAACAGCACCGGATTGAAGCGGGATGGTCGTGTTACTGCCAACGAAGAGGTTTACCCAAATCGCTTTTGATGAAGAAGCGTAAATGTAATTGCCAAGGGATTCCACCAATCGTGCAATATTCGAGGGGCAGCAGGCCGTACCGAACCACTCGCTGCGCCCATAATCTCCATCTGAGGCAAGCGGGTTGCCATAAAAGAATCGATCGCCTGTAAGAGAAAGTCCGTCCAGGGCACCATTGTACAAACTCCTTTCGAGCACATCTGCATACTTTGCGTCTCCGGTTAGGGTATTCATCCTTAAATTCCACAGCACCATACCCACAGAAGCGCAGGTTTCGCAGTAGGCACTTTCGTTCGGAAGGTCATAATCCTGCGTAAAACCTTCATTGCTGCCGGAGGAGCCAATACCTCCAGTGATGTACATGTTGCGGTAAACGACATCTCCCCAAACAGTTTCCATGGCTTTCATGTAAGCTGGATCATTTTTGGCTGCACCAACGTCTGCGGCTCCAGTATATAGATACATCGCCCTTACTGCGTGACCTTCAATTTCAGTCTGATCTTTGACAGGAACGTCATCCTGGCAATATTTAGCACCCATATGTTTATTTGACCAGATTGCGCCTTCGCCATATCCATGACCACGCTGCTGTAAAAACCAATCTGCCAAATCCAGATATTTCTTATTCGCTGTTATCTTATATAGCTTCACCAAAGCAAGTTCGATCTCTTCATGCCCCGAAACCCAATGCCTGTTTTTTGCACGGAAAGTATTGTCAATATTATCGGCAACGCGAATCGCTACATTGAGCAACTTCTTCTTACCTGTCGTGCTATAATACGCGGTTGCGGCCTCAATCAGGTGGCCCGCATTATAATCTTCATGTTTCTCCATGTCGGTCCAGCGCTTGTCCAGACCAGTGAGTGTATAGTACGTGTTTAGATACCCGTCGGGCTGCTGTGCGGCGGCAATCTTATCGATCCATTCGTCTGCCTTAGCTTCTAACTTGGCATCTGGATGGTTCTTCAGCGAATAAGCTATTGCTTCAAGCGCCTTGTAGACATCGGAATCATCATAGTAAATCCCTTCATGTTTTTCGCCTGTATTTCGCGCTACTTTTTCGAAGTTTCTTATCCGGGGCGTCTTAACTTCAGTTTGTTCTATGCAAACCGGGATGGTCACACTTGTTACTTTATCTATGCGCGGCGACCAAAAAGCATCATCTATTCGCACCTTGGAAAAGCTTACCGGTGTCATTTCGTTTAGCTTGTTTTGTGCAGATGCAGATCCGCTGAGGGTGAGCAATAAAATACCTGCATATAGTGACAACAACTTAAGTCTTTTCATAATTATAGGGTCCTTCCTTAACCAAGGCCAATGCCGAACTAATCAACTTGGTTAAAACAAATGGTTTATATATTGGCATTTACAATATAATTAGATTTCAACCATTATGCGATACACTTAGCCAAAGTATGTTGCAGTATTTCTGTTACAAAGGGCACACACGGTAATTCCTGCTTCAGTAAAGATTGGATTGGAACTGGCTGAAAAACTAAGCAGGCATATGATGTAATAAATTTGTCAAATTGAAAGGAGTGCCTATATTTACTATTCCGAACCAAATTTTAACAACCCTATAAATGGCAAGACTAAATCTATTGGAAGAAACGCGCTTTGAAAAACTGCCCGTTTCTGTCTTTGAGAATCCAAGTGAGGCATCCATTGATGTCGCACACCGTATTGCAAACATCATCAAAACCAAACAACAAGCCAATGAGAATGCGGTCATTGGTTTGGCAACTGGTGCTACACCGATTGAAGTATACGATGAACTTGTGCGTTTGCATAAAGAGGAAGGACTGAGCTTTAAAAATGTGATCACGTTCAATTTGGATGAGTATTATCCAATGCAACCAGATGCTGATCAAAGCTATGTGTCTTTTATGAATTCACACCTGTTTGATCACATTGACATTGAGCGCAGCAACATTAACATCCCTGATGGGACATTAAAGTTAGAGGATATTCCTGCCTTCTGCCTTGAATACGAAAAGAAAATAGAAAAACTTGGTGGTTTAGACGTCCAGATTCTGGGTATTGGTAGAACCGGTCACATCGGTTTTAATGAGCCGGGGTCTGCACCAAATTCAGGGACGCGCCTGGTAACGTTGGACGACCTGACCAGACGTGACGCTGCAAGAGACTTCGGCGGGAAATCTTTCGTACCTACAAAAGCAATTACCATGGGTATCGGAACGATCTTCCGCGCCCGTGAAATCATCTTAATGGCTTGGAATAGAAAGAAAGCATCCATCATTAGAAAAGCTGTAGAAGGCGAAATCTCCAGTGAGGTACCAGCTACCTACTTACAGCTTTCTGATCATGTTGAATTTATTTTGGATCGCGAAGCTGCTTCGTTGCTAACACGCTTTGACACCCCTTGGTTGGTAAAAGATTGCGTTTGGGATGAGAAACTAACCCGCAAAGCGGTAATCTGGCTGGCAAATACCCTTAAGAAGCCAATCTTGAAATTAACAGAAGATGATTTCAACAACCACGGTATGGCCCAGCTTGCCGTTGAAAAAGGACCCGTTTACAACATTAATATTCACATATTTAATAAGTTACAACATACCATTACAGGATGGCCGGGTGGAAAGGCAAATGCTGATGACTCACAAAGACCTGAGCGCGCAG
>JAQBOT010000428.1 GCA_028287885.1 Pedobacter sp. | reverse complement strand
AATGTGTTTAGATTCCTGATCTTTGATCTGGGTTAATGCAACCTTATCGTTTGCCGAAAGCGGTTTAGTGAATGGTCTGTTCAAACCGTTGTTCAATAAGGCCAATTCAAAATGTTTGATAGCTAATACCACCTGCAATGAAGCGACTTGGGCGTCAGATGCTGGGGTTTGTGCAGATGCAGTGCTGAACATAGAACCTAATCCTAAAGGCACGGAAGCTATGGCAGCTTTTTTACCGAAGCTCAGCATGCTTTTCATAGCTGCACGGCGCGGGTTCAAACGATCGTTAACTTCGGTATCTATTTTTTCTATGTTATCTAATATATTTACAATATTCATAATGGTTTCTGGTTAAGAGGTTGGTAAGTTGCTTGAAGTAATCGGGTTTTTAATGTACATTTTCACAATGTCTAACACTTGTGCTGGCGTACGGGACTTCTCAAATGCGTTTGGATCCTCAACAACGCTTGCATCAGCAAAAGTATTCACAGCGATCAGTTCTCTGATGTATGCCGCATGTCTTGCTTCTACAGATACGATCTTCCCTGCTATTGCTAAATTTTTCACATCAGAAATCAACTTCCCGGCGCCATTGTATGCAGAAACTCCTAAATCTTCAAATGCTTTGGCGGTTGCAAGAACAACATCACGTTTTGTGAAGTCTATGCTACTAAAATCAACCACAATGCTAGGTACAGCAGCTGTACCTAACGCATTTTTGAAAAACTCGCGATGCGCAACCTCATGAGCCGCAATATCTTTAAAAAATTCTACTTCGTGCTCAGCTGCACCGCTGTAGGGTGTAGCAACTACTTTCGCGTAAAACGCGGCTTCCAATTGTTCTAAAACATAAGCATAGTTTAGAATCCCAGTATCACCACTACCCAGATTTATACCTTCTGGATTTACAGGGTCACCATCTCCAGTTCCGTCTGTTGGGAAATTAGTGTTCTTTTTACATCCTGCAGCTATTAAAGCCAATCCTGCAACACCTGCGCCACTATACTGCAAAAACGTTCTACGGTGCAGTTTAGCTTTTGTGATGTTACTCTCTTTTAGTAACAAGTCTGGTTCTTCTTGTTGTAAATTTTTCATAAAGTTGTTTAAAATTAACGGTTCAGTTTTAAGGTTTCATTTTCTCTACCGGGACATACGGGAAAACATATGATACGGTTTTTACAATTCTTTACATCATCCTAATATCAGGAATATTTTTTATACTTTCACCATAGAAGAATATGAAACTAATAAATTGTATACTTGTTGATGATGAGGAGTTTGCCCGCTCTTCATTGTTCTTTTTGCTCCAAAATCATTGTAAAAACGTGCATGTTTCGGGCATTGCAAAATCCGTTCCAGAAGCTAAAATTCTTTTAAAAAAAGAGAAAATTGATCTAATTTTCCTTGATATCGCCATGCCGGGGCAGAATGGTTTTGAATTAATTGGAGCAGCACAGGAAAATAATGCACATGTTGTTTTCACAACTGCATATGATCAGTATGCACTGAAAGCCATCAAAGCCAATGCGCTGGATTATCTTTTAAAGCCTATAGATATAGACGAATTGAAGGAAACAGTGGACAAGGCGGTGAAGTACATTGCAATGAACACGAATGAAGCCAGCCGAAACGAACGTTTAACAAGTCTTAAACAGGACCTGGACAACAAACAAGTTCAAAAGCTAAGCTTACCAAACAGCCAGGGTTACGCGCTTGTTGATATAAAAAACATTATCCATGTGGAGGCCGACAGCAACTACTCTATTTTTCACCTTGCCAATAACGAACAAGTGACCGTCTCTAAGGTACTGAAAGAATACGAGGAGCTGCTGCCGGAACAACAATTTGTTCGGGTTCACAAATCAAGTATTGTTAACTTGAACTACGTGAAGGAGTACAACTCAAAGAACGGTTTAGAGGTGATCCTTAATAATGGAAAGAAGATAGCAGTTTCCAGAAGGAGGTCTAGCGAGTTTCTGGAGAAGATCAAAGCGTTTACTCAACTAAAATCAGACACCTAGTGTTCAAAGCAATAGTCAAATGCCTCGCGGTAATTTTCCTTCTTTCCGTTGCTACGATTAGGACGCTTGGGCAAAGTACCTTTATTGCACATTTCGGAATTAAAGACGGACTGCCCAGCAACAATTGCTACTATACACTTCAGGATTCTAAAGGATACATTTGGGTGGCTACCGATGCCGGGGTTAGTCGCTTTGACGGGAAGAGTTTTAAAAACTTTTCCGTAGACGATGGACTGCCAGATAACCAGGTTTTGCAGGTTAAGGAGGACCGGCTTGGTCGGATTTGGTTTTTAAGTTTAAATGGCCAACTGAGTTATTTTTATCAGGGCCGGGTTTTCAATCAAGGAAACAGCAACCTTTTGAAGCTCTTGAAGTTTAACGATATTATAGTATCATTTTTCCAGGATTCAAAGGGCAGAATTTGGTTTGGTAGCAATAAAAACCGACTATATGTCTGGGATGGTAAGTATCTCATTAAGTACGTTTCTAAAAATCACAATAAACAGTTTATTCAAACCTTTATCCATGAAGATAAGTTCGGTGCGATTTGGGCAATCAGTCAGCAGGCGACTATGGTTTTCAAAGGATCTAAATTTTACAGCACTCAAAAGAAAATTGCTCCGCTGTCTGATAAAACCATTGCGAACTTACCCGACGACCGCCTGCTATATCTGGATAAAGGGGGCATGGCCCTGCAAACCAACAACCATAAAATTGAACGATTTACTATTGCCAAAAGTTTCCTAACAGAAACCCAAGGATACATCTGTGCCACGGAAAGTGATTTGTGGTTAAGCACAAATGAAGGCATCTATCAACTGAACCGCAATGGCGAAGTGCACCAATATTTGAAAGGTACTCCGGCAAGCCAGGTTATAAAAGACAGGAACAGCAACATGTGGTTTACGACCAACAATGGAGTGTATATGTTGCCGAAGAAGGAAAATCGGATGTATGTTATTGATAAGAGTTTGGGATTGGGGAGTGATAATGTGCGAAGCATCACCAGGGACAGTAGCAATCGGCTTTGGCTAGGACTAGATAATGCAAGCATCAACATCCTGGATATCTCAAGCTTGAAATTAAAGAAAATTGATTTTCAAGACCGAAAAAGATACTTGAACATCAAACAGCTTTATGCCAAGGGGCAGTCAATCTATTTTGCATCGGATAATGGACTAGGCAGGATCAACGTTAATAATATCCCGGCAGGGATCCAGTACCTAAAAGAAAGCAACAACGCCCAGTTTGCTGTTAAAGACTTTAGTATCGGCAACAACAATGAACTGGCAATTGCAACATCCTCCGGGATCATCGAATTGCCCGAGCAGCTGAAGAACTTCGAATTTGACGCCTTTAAGCTTACTCAGGGGAGAAATTTTTACAGCAATCGTGCTTATAGCGTTGATTATGATCAGCACGGCAGTCTCTGGTTTTCAAACACAGATGGTGTTAAACAAGTTCATGACGGAAAGCTGCAAAACCTGGAGGATCAGCATCAACAGTTGAAGCAGCGGATCAATGATATTAAGGCCTTTGCAGATGGAACCATAGTTTTGGCTTCGGATGGATTCGGACTGATATTCATTAAAAACGGAAAGGTAATTAAACGGATTACCGTGAATGATGGCCTCGCGGACAACATTTGCAAGAAACTGTTTTTAAGTGAGAATCATGCCTGGGTGGTGACCAACAATGGCGTTAACCGTGTTTGCATAGATGGAAAGCACCCGGAGATTGAAGGATTTGAGTACACAAGCCCCTTGCTGAAGAATGATGTTAATGACTTGTATATAGGCAAAGACACAGCCTACTTTGCTACGAGCAGCGGTCTGGTTTATTTCTTTAAAAAACAATTTAATGAGCTAAATGAAGCGCCAGATGTCCTTATCTCTTCTGTTACCAACAATTTGAAAATATTGAATCTTGATAATACTTTGATCAATCTGGATCCCTCAGCGAACAACATAACATTTCATTTCGGCGCAATAGACTTTTTTAATCAAAATATAACCTATCGGTACCGGTTAAAACCCGAAGATAAATGGACAGAGACTAAAAACAGAAGACTGGAGTTTTCATCCTTATCTCCCGGAAGGTATCGATTTGAGGTAAGTGCCAAATCGAACAACACGAAGTGGAGTTCCCCTGCGCAGATCACCTTTAACATTGAAGAACATTTTTGGCAAACAAACTGGTTTATTGTTATCCTGGTTGTCTTTGCCAGCTTCAGCTTTTACAAAATTGCGGTGATCATTACACAATGGCAAAAGAATCAGGAGCAGAAACAGCTTGTCTTAAAACATAAAATTCTCATTCTTGAGCAAAGGGCATTACAGGCCATGATGAACCCGCATTTTATCTTCAATGTGATGAACTCAATTCAGCATTACATCAACACTCAGGATACATCCAGTGCAAACAAGATCCTTACTGGTTTTGCAAAGCTGATTAGAAAGAACCTGGAGATTTGTACAAAGAGCTTTATTTCACTGGAAGAGGAGCTGGAGTATCTAAACTTGTACCTTGTTCTTGAAAAGAAACGTTTTGGAAGTAAATTCAATTACATCATTGATATCGACCCAGACGTAGAGAAAGAGGAGATTTACATCCCTTCGATGTTATTGCAGCCCTATATTGAGAACGCGATCTGGCACGGCTTAATGCCAAAAGAAGATGGTGGAAATCTTCGCATTGAGATGAAGTTTAAAAAAGAAGCCCATACATTGTTGATTCGTATTATCGATGACGGCGTGGGCATTGAAAACTCTATGCGAACTAAGGATGGAACCCACGTAAGCAAGGGCATGAGTTTAACGGAAGAAAGGATAAATCTCTTAAACCAAATCGAGTCTTCAAGCATCGAAATAAAGATTGAACAGAATGGTGTATCTGGTACAATTGTGACGATATCGATTCCCGAACCGTAAATATTACCGTTTACTCAATAATTTGTACCACTCACTAACTTAAGTTTGTTGGATTTTAAATTCCATGTAGTATTGTATCAGATATTAGACGGACATAGTTCGTCAAAACGTTCTTAAGGAATTGACCAAAGATATTATAACCTAACCTAAAATCAATATCTCAATTCTAGGGTTTCATTTGTGTGTTAAAAGTGGTAAAGCCAAAATCTTTACCACTTTTTTTTTGACATTACGAATTTTCCCTTCCCTCCCAGGCCATATATATTTGAAAATAAAATAATCATAAAACTGTTTTTATCTTAATTTTGTAAGGTGTTCAATCTTACATAAAGTAGGTTTAATGCCAGTTTAAAAAGATTTTTAAGTCCTACTCATATAATCAATAAATCAAACACTTTATTTTTTAATTATGACAACTCCCAAGAAATCCACCAAAAAGAGCGCTGTTGAAGATACTTTCTCTGAGGACGAAAGTTTAAGCACAATGTCCAATCCATCAGCAAAGATTAGTGATCCATTTGAAGACGATGATGATTTTGATTTACCATTAGACGACCTCGATGGACTTGAGAATTTCGATACTGACGACGAAGACGATTATTAATTAAAAAACCCTATACTTGAAGCCCTAAGGGACATTTATTAAGAGCTTCAACCCAGAAAATCAGAATGCAGATTACCGCTATTACAGACGCAAAGACCAGAAAAGAATTTTTAGAAGTTTGCCAATATATTTACAAGAATGACGAGAATTATATTTCTCCTTTAGATCAGGATGTAGAACAGGTATTTGATGCGAAGAAGAACCCTTTCTTTGCTCACGGATCTTGTATGCGTTGGATACTGAAAGACGATACGAACAGGGTTATTGGCCGCATAGCAGCATTTATAAACGACAAGAAGGCATATCAATATAGTAAGCCAACTGGAGGCATGGGGTTTTTTGAATGCACAAACGATCAGGCAGCAGCATTTTTATTGTTTGATACAGCGAAGGCCTGGTTGGCTGAGAAAGGTATGCAGGCCATGGATGGACCAATTAATTTTGGTGAAAACGATTCATTCTGGGGATTGTTGGTGGAAGGCTTTACGCCTGCTTCATTTGGGATGAATTACAATCCACCTTACTATCATCAGCTATTTACCGCCTACGGCTTTGAGACAGCCTATGAACAAATTACAAATACAATTGACTTAACAAAACCGTTTCCAGAACGGTTCAATAAAATTGCACAATGGGTGGCTAATAAGCCCGGATATACTTTTGAGCATTTTAAAAAGGCAAATGCAAAGAAGTATGTTGATGACTTGATGGAAATCTATAATGATGCCTGGAAGGACTTTGAAAACTTCGTTCCCATAAAGAAGGAAACGCTCGAGGAAAGTTTCAAGAAAATGGAAGTGATTATGGATGAAAAGCTAATCTGGTTCGCCTACCTGAATGGAGAACCAGCTTCTTTCGTGGTTATAATACCAGATGCAAACCAGATGATCAAAGGATTTAAGGGAAAGTTGGGATGGTTACAAAAGTTACTGTTCGTTTATAAACGTTGGTTAGGTGTACCAAGAATGCGCGCTATCGTAATGGGTACCAAGGCCGCCTATCAAAAACATGGATTAGAATCTGCATTATTTATCAAGCTCGGGGAATATGTACTGCCTAAGAATCAGTATAAGGAACTTGAATTATCCTGGGTGGGGGATTTTAACGACAAAATGTTGTCTATACATCAAGCAACAGGTGCCACTTTTAGCAAGCGGCACCTTACGATGCATAAAAATTTCTAAGGATTACTCGCCTCTAATTTCTTCATATAAATCAATAACCTTCTTCTGAAGTTTAATGATTTCCTCTTCCCGTTGGGAAAGCTTTTCCTTAAGGCTATTAATCTCCTCAAAGTTCACAGACTGTGGGTTTTCGCCTTCCTTTGAGATAATATCCATTGTTGATACTTCAAAAAGGTTAGCAATTTGTTCTAATCTCGATATGTTTATGTCTGTGATACCAGTCTCTATCTTCGAAAATGCCGGAATGGAAATCTTTAACCGTTTAGCTACCTCCCCCTGGCTCCACCCATTTTTTTGTCGCAGCTGCCTGATATTTTTACCAATGATATTCATAATAATTTATTAGCGTGTTGTTTCTTAAAACTATACCTTCAACTCACGTGCCAGTTTAATAAGATCTAAACCACTGAAATTTCCTGAACTCATAAGCAATAAGTTGCTATTGTTAAAATTAATACCTAACAGGTAGGTTGCAAGCTCCTGCACTTGATTAAAGAAATGCAAATTGCCATCTTTAAAGGCAGATTGGACGTCTGCAGCATCCAAGGGTGTAATCTTTTTTTGTTTAAAGCTTTTTTCGTCTATGAATACGATAGATAAGTCGGCTTTTGACATTGTCCTTTCATATTGTAGTAAAAAGTTTTTATTTAAACTACTAAATGTATGCAACTCTATACATGCGACAAGTTGTCTGTCAGGAAACTGCGCTTTGACAGCGTCTATCGTAGCTTTCAGCTTGGAAGGAGAATGCGCAAAATCTTTGTAAACATTTGTCTCATTACGGCTTTCAATTAATTCCAGCCTTTTCGAAGCACCTTTGAACGAGGAGATTGCGTTATTGAATTCCTCTGCAGTGACATTTAGTTGCTTACATACCAACTTCGCTGCACTTAAATTCATTAAGTTATGGTCTCCGAACACGTTTAAAGGGGTATGATCAGGCAGTAGCCAGGTCTTTCCCGCTTTCACCTCATGTGATGGGATGTGGTATGGAATCTTTTCAATTGTTGCCTTCGATGCTTTTACCATGGCATCAAGTTCTGGATCAACTTCGCAGTAGATGAGTTTTCCTTGAGGTTCAACAGTGTCTATAAAAATATCGAATTGCTTAATATACTCTTCAAAGGTTGGGAAAACATTGATGTGATCCCAAGCAATACCGCTTATTACGCCTATGTTTGCTTTATAGAGATGGAATTTCGGACGGCGATCAATCGGAGATGCGAGGTATTCATCGCCCTCAATGATGATGACGGGTGCGGCATCCGTGACTTTAACCATTGTATCAAAGCCTTCCAGTTGGGCACCTACGAGGTAGTCAAAATCCCTTTGGTAAAAGTTAAGTACATGTAGGATCATGGAGGTAATGGTGGTTTTCCCATGACTACCGCCGATTACTACACGTAGTTTATCTTTCGTTTGTTCATAAATATATTCTGGATATGAGTATATTTTCAAACCAAGCTCTTGCGCTTTGAGAAGTTCTGGATTATCTAGAAAAGCATGCATACCCAGAATAACTGCATCAAGATCTGCTGTAATGTTGTTCTCATCCCAACCCATTGAAGCAGGTAGTATCCCATACTTCTCCAATCTGCTCTTAGAAGGCTCAAAAACCACGTCGTCTGAGCCCGTCACTTGAAACCCTTTCTTGTGAAGTGCGATGGCCAGGTTGTGCATGGCACTACCTCCTACTGCTATAAAATGTATGCGCATAAAGATTATTTTTTTTGAAAGCGGGCTGCTACCCAGTCGCCGATTTTTTTATGGTCCTTATATTGGATGTTGAACTTCAAACATTCTGCTGTAATCATTTCCAGATCTGGGGCTTCATAAAAGCCACTGAAGAAGATCTCCCCTGTTGAACTTAAGACGGAGTTGTAAGTGGCAATCTGGTCCAAAAGAATATTCCGGTTGATATTAGCGAGGATAATATCGAAGCTTTGCGCTGGAATTACTTCTTTCCCGCCACACATCGCTTCAATATTAGGTATGTTATTCAAGGCTGTATTTTCTATGGTACTTTCGAAACACACCTGATCATTGTCTATTGCCACAAGGTTATCAGCGCCACGTTTGGATGCCAGTATAGCGAGAATACCGGTACCACAACCCATATCTAAGACAGACTTTCCTGTAAAATCCGTCTCCAGAATAAACTGCATCATCATGGTTGTTGTTTGATGATGTCCGGTACCGAAAGCCATTTTAGGATCTATTACAATTTCATAGGGGTATTCTGGCCGAGCCGGATGGAATGTTGCCCTTACATAGCATAGATCATCAATGATCAAAGGTTCAAAGTTTTTTTCCCAAGTCTCGTTCCAGTTTTCAGCAGCAATCTTGGCGATCTCGTACTCATATTCAAATTGACCTTCAAATTGCTTTAAACTATCTTTAAGAGTTACTTCGTTAAAGCTGCCGGCATCAATAAACGCGGCAAATCCTTTTTCCGCATCTTCAAAGGTATTAAAGCCAATTTCAGCAAGATCTGCGATAAGCAGATCTTGCTGAAAATCTTCTATAGCCGGAAAGCTAAATGTTACCTGAATGTATTGCATTAAGAATTGAATGCTTTAACAATGTCTACGAAATCACGTGATTTTAAAGATGCGCCGCCGATTAGTCCACCGTCAATATCCTTCTGAGCAAATAGATCTGCTGCATTTTTAGGATTGCAACTTCCACCGTAAAGGATCGTCGTATTTTCTGCAACTTCAGTACCGTATTTTGAAGCAATCTCTTGTCTGATGAAGGCATGAACTTCCTGAGCCTGCTCAGATGAAGCAGTAAGACCTGTACCAATCGCCCAAACTGGTTCGTAAGCAATTACAAGTTTCGAAAAGTCTTCTGCAGACAGGTCAAATGTTCCTGCGGTGATTTGAGATTTAAGAATTTCAAAGTAGTTGCCATTGTTGCGCTCATCGAGGGTTTCTCCGATGCAAAATATTGGCGTTAGATTATTTTTTAAAGCAGCTGTTGTTTTTTCTGCAAGAAGCTGGTCATTTTCTGCAAAGTATTGTCTGCGTTCAGAATGTCCAATGATCACGTATGCGCAACCGACAGACTTAACCATCTTTGCTGAGGTTTCGCCTGTATATGCACCACTTTCGTTCTGGTGGCAGTTTTGCGCACCAATGTAAACCGTAGTGCCGCCCAACTTAGAAAGGCTGTTTAAATGAATAAATGGAGCACAAATAACAGCGATCTGTTCACCCTTTTGTTCATCCCTAACCATATTTACAATTTCAGAAAACAAAGAGATGCCTTCGGCATAATCCATGTTCATTTTCCAGTTTCCAGCTACTATTTTTTTTCTCATTTATATAGGTTTTTTTGTTGATACAAGCCTTTCCAGGCCCATTAAGTATTTAAATTGATAAAGGCCTTTCCAGGCAAAATCTTAAGTTGTTTACTTTCTATGTTTGCTTGTAACGTTAAATACTTCTGTTAAGATATCTTTCTCCATCTGGTCAAAAGGTATATTTCTACGTTCGAAAACCCTTTCTGCAGTTTGAAACATCTTATTCAAAGTGTAGACCTCATAACCATGCGAGCCACCCCAGGAGAAGTCTGCAATAAAATTACGCGGGAAACCTGCTCCGAAAATGTTTGCACTGACACCAGCAACGGTACCTGTATTAAACATGGTATTAATTGCACACTTCGCATGGTCAGCCATGATTAAACCACAAAACTGCAAACCTGTTTTACGAAACCGTTCCGTTTCGTAATCCCAAAGTTTTACTTCGGCATAGTTGTTCTTTAGATTCGAGTTGTTGCTGTCTGCACCGATGTTGCACCATTGACCCAATACGGAATTTCCCAGATAGCCTTCATGCCCCTTGGAAGAGTAGCCCCAAAGTACAGCATTGTTGATTTCTCCGCCTACGCGGCAGAATGGACCGATCGTTGTTTTCCCGTAAATCTTGGATCCCATTTTCAACTGAGAATTCTCACCTAGTGCAAAGGAGCCCCTTACATTAGATCCCTCCCATACTTGGCTGTTTTTACCAAGATAAATTGGGCCTAACTTAGAGTTAAACGTGGAGCATTCTGCTTCAGCACCTTGTTCGACAAAGATCTCATCACCAATCAATGTATTTGTTGAGCTTAGTTGCGCTGAGTTTCTTCCTGAGGTAAGCAATTGAAAGTCCCTCTTTAGCTCTACATCATTATATTTGAAGATATCCTCAGGGTAAGTGATCTTTATAAAATCGCCTTCATATTCGATGTTCTCCAGTTCTGAGGGCACCTGCGAGCGTACTTCCGATTCTTGTTGATAGGCAATTACCGTATCTTGTTTACGAAGGGATTGCCCCTCCTTAAGTTTGTTTATGGCATCAATCAAACGAGCATCTGGGCAAATCGAGCCATTTATATTTAAGGTTGCGCCGGGGCGTGCTGCGTATTTAGCAGAAAGATAAGGTTGAGTTAAAAAGCCAGCTTCCGCATTCAAATGCTTAGACCATTTTTCGGCTATGGTTAAGATCCCAATACGCAGATCTGCATTAGGTCTGGTAAAGGTAAGCGGGCGGAGGCTGAACCAAGCACCGTCATCAAATAAATTGATTGTCATAAGCTGCAAAAATAAAAAAAGTCCCGGTGCAACAGCAACGGGACTTTAAATAAATATCTTTTATTGTGATATTACTTCTTAGCGTAACGAGTTTTGAATTTATCGATACGACCAGCAGTATCAACCAATTTCATTTTACCAGTATAGAATGGGTGAGAGGTGTGAGAAATCTCCAATTTGTAAAGTGGATATTCGTTGCCATCTTCCCATGTGGTAGTTTCTTTAGTATCTACACATGATTTAGTTAAAAAAGAATAGTCGTTTGACATGTCTTTGAACACTACGAATCTATAGCTTGATGGATGCAGATCTTTTTTCATATTAATATTTTTATATACTTTTTGTCGCTTATTTTAAAGGATGCAAATATCCAAATTTAATTCTTTATAAACAAGGCAGCAGTGCAATTTAATTAACTATACTTTTTCCAGGTCTCTACTTTCTGTTTTTGGCGCTGGATATATGCGTCTGCAATCACCTCTGCAGAGGGCAGTTCTGATGCGCTGATCAGAAGCGATTTTAGCTTTTCTTCATCAACATCTGCCCTATATAAAATGTTCATCATTCTGGAAATATCGTTATCCAGCAAATATGTAAATGCCTGAACCATTTTCAACCTCAATTCCGCTTCCGTGATACTTTCCTCGAGTTCAAAGTCTTTGGCAATTATTAACGACAAGGCTTTTGAATCATTATTCATTTCTTACCTCCTGGCAAAGTTCAATTAAAACACCGTGGGTAGCCTTTGGATGAACAAAGCAGACCAGCTTATTGTCTGCCCCTTTCTTTGGCTGCTCATTTAATAAGGTAAAGCCCTCTTTTCTTAAACGCTCCATTTCAAGGACAATGTCATCTACGTCAAATGCGATGTGGTGAATGCCCTCGCCCCTATTGTTAATGAACTTGGCAATTGGGCTGTTTGGATCAGTAGCCTCCAATAGTTCGATCTTATTCTCCCCAATCTTGAAGAAAGATGTCTTTACACTTTCTGATTCAACAAGCTCTTCCTTGTACGCGCTAATGCCCAATAGCCTTTCATAAGTATCTGAAGCGTTGTTTAAACTTTTTACCGCAATACCAATATGTTCGATTTTATTCATTGGTGTGTATATTCAATCTAAATTAGGTTAAACAAATGTAAAAATTAGGGGTTTATTATAGCTAAAGACAGCATAAATAATTGCTGGCAATGTTTTTTCGTATCTTTGTATATAAATCAAGAATTAAATACAATGGAACTTCCTATTTATCTAGATAATAACGCAACCACTCCTCTTGATCCAAGGGTACTGGAGGCAATGCTTCCTTATTTTACCAGCAAATTCGGTAATGCAGCAAGTCGCAATCATGCCTTCGGCTGGGTTGCTGAAGAAGGTGTAGACTATGCACGTGAACAAGTAGCTAAACTAATTGGCTGTACGGAGAAAGAAATCATTTTCACTTCTGGTGCAACTGAAGCTGACAACCTTGGTATTAAAGGTGTATTTGAAATGTATCAGGATAAGGGCAACCATATCATTACGGCAACTACAGAACATAAAGCTGTTTTAGATACTTGTAAACACCTGGAGAAGTTAGGCGCTAAGGTGACTTATCTAAGAGTTAAAGAAGACGGTTTGATCGATCTTCAGGAGCTTGAGGCTGCGATGACAGAACAAACAATTTTGGTTACCATTATGTATGGGAACAATGAAATTGGCGTTGTTCAACCAGTCAAAGAAATATCTGCAATTGCACATAAGTTCGGCGCTTTGTTCATGACTGATGCTACACAGGCGGTTGGAAAGATACCGGTTGATGTAAATGCTGATGGAATTGATCTAATGGCTTTCAGTGCACATAAGATGTATGGACCTAAAGGCGTTGGCGTTTTATACGTTCGTCGTAAAAACCCAAGGGTTAAAGTAACTGCACAGATGGACGGCGGTGGTCATGAGCGTGGAATGCGTTCAGGAACATTGAATGTACCAGGCATTGTTGGTTTAGGTAAGGCATGTGAGTTGTGTCGTTTAGAAATGGATACCGAGGCTGTACGTTTGTCCGCTTTAAGAGACAAGCTAGAAAAAAGCCTTACCGAACTTGAAGAAAGTTATATCAACGGGAATACACAATTCCGTTTGCCACATGTAACCAATATATCCTTCAAATATGTTGAAGGTGAAGGATTAATGATGGCGATGAAAGATCTTGCAGTGTCATCTGGATCAGCATGTACATCGGCTTCTTTAGAGCCATCTTACGTATTAAAGAGCTTAGGTCTTTCTGATGACCTTGCCCATTCATCAATTCGTTTTGGTTTAGGCCGGTTTACGACAGAAGAGGAAATTGACTACGCAATTGAGAACACGAAGAAAGCAGTGCTTCACTTGAGAGATCTATCTCCACTGTGGGAAATGTTTAAAGAAGGAATTGACTTAAGTAAGATCGAATGGGCAGAGCACTAAGCTTTGCTACATTAAATTATATAAAACATTAATAGGCCTTAAATGGCCTGGAGGAAAACAAAATGGCATATTCAGAGAAAGTAATGGAACATTATACCAACCCAAGAAATGTTGGTACTTTAAATAAAGACAGCAAATCAGTTGGTACCGGCCTTGTTGGAGCACCTGAGTGTGGTGACGTAATGCGTCTACAAATTGAAGTAGATGAAAATAACGTAATCACTGATGCGAAGTTTAAAACCTTCGGTTGTGGTTCTGCAATTGCATCGTCTTCATTAGCTACAGAATGGTTGAAAGGCAAAACTGTTGATGAGGCCTTAACGATTGACAACATGGATATTGTTGAAGAGTTGGCATTACCTCCAGTAAAAATTCACTGCTCCGTGTTAGCAGAGGATGCAATCAAATCGGCTATTAACGACTACAGAGTTAAGAACGGTATGGCACCTTTTGAACTGGCAAAATCTCATCATTAATAACCAATCCCGGTCTACCTTTAGTTCCAGGCTGGGTTAGGCTAAAAACGTTAAAATAAAATGATTACAATCACCGACAAAGCAAAAAGCAAAATCGATCACCTGATGCAGGATTCAAACATGGATGCTGAGTATTTTCTGCGCGTGTCTGTTAAAGGTGGTGGTTGCTCTGGATTATCCTACAACCTTGATTTTGACAATGAAGAGAAAAAAGGGGATCAGTTTTTTGAAGATAAAGGGATTAAGATTGCGCTTGACATGAAATCCTTCTTATACCTTGCCGGAACAGAACTCGATTTCTCGGATGGACTAAATGGTAAAGGATTCAATTTTCACAATCCAAATGCAAGCAGGTCTTGCGGATGTGGGGAAAGCTTTTCTGTATAAACATAATTAATAGGTTAAAAAAGGGCGCTAAGCCCTTTTTTTATGCAGTTAGGTTTTATTTCAAAAATGCGGTCGACATAGGAGGTTTCATGAATAAATTGGTGGAATTCGTTAATTTTGAGTCTGCCATTATTCCATTGCATATTAATT
>JAQBOT010000427.1 GCA_028287885.1 Pedobacter sp. | reverse complement strand
ATGTTGAGCAGGGTCAATGAGCTGTCAAATACAGAAATCGCAACGTTCCTTGGGATTAAGCGCTGTACAGTAGAAAATCAAATAACACACGCCTTGAAACACCTACGCAGCTACCTAACAAACAAATCAACCCATCATTAAAAGTACAAAAAAAGGGCGTTCAATATTGAACACCCTTCCTTTCCTCTATTAGAAGATTATTACTTTGTAACCGGAGCTGTAGTTGCTGGTGCAGGAGTTGCAGAAGCAGCTGGTGCAGCTTTTGGTTTTTTAATGTCAACCAATTCAACTTCGAATACCAATGGCGTGTACGGTTGAATACCACCTTGCATACCGGCTTCGCCGTAAGCTAATCTTGATGGAATGATAAATGTAGCTTTACCACCTTTTCCGATCAATTTCAAACCTTCGTCAAATCCTGGAATTGCTTTTCCCAACTGGAATGGACGAGCAGCATATTGTGCCATCGGGTTGAATTTACCACTTTCCTGAGCTACTTTCTTGTCGCTGGTATCAAATACATTGTCTTTACCGTCTGCTTTTTTAGTAGTGAATTTTCCAGTGTAGTTAACCATCAAGGTATCCGTAGGAACCGCTCTTTGTGCATCACCAGCATTGGTAATCACATATTGCAATCCAGAAGCCGTAGTTTTTGTCTTCAGGTTATTCGCTTCAACATAACTCTTAATTTTTGCAGCTTCAGTAGATTTACGGCGCTCAATTGTAGCCATGTAATCTTTCTGGAAGAATTCCTGTGCTTTTTTCTGGAACGTAGAGTCTGCTTCGTTTGCAGGCTTATGCAATACTTTTTCCACTTTAACAGTGAAGATCATATAGGTATCTTTTTTACCGGCAGGCTTAGGCTGACCAGATTTCAAAGACATTGTATCGAGGTTCAACTTAAAGGTTGCGCTATCACCCTCTCCGAATAATGTTAACACATCGTTCATGTCTCCAGCATAAACTTTCGGTGACACAGGGAATACCTGAGGTTGCTCCATATCATATGTACTGCTCATGATTGAATCTTTTTCACTTTTCTGAACGAAGTTCAACTTTACAATATCACCTGGTTTTATCTTTTCCTTACCTTCAGATTTGTGGATGGAATACATCAAGCCTCCCGGCCCTTTTTTGTAGTTGTTACATGCAGCCAAACTAAGGGTTGCAGCAAAAAGAATTACTAAACTTTTCTTCATTACGTTATTTATTGATTTATATAATTTAAGTTGTCTTTATAGGTTTTATACCATCTAAGCCGTTAATTCCAATTGGTATTCCGGAAGCACGGATTTAAACTCAAGAATAGTTTCTGCTAATGATTTTTCTGAAGCACCACCTGCAGCATTTCTGTGTCCACCTCCATTGAAGTATTTCTTGCAAATTTCATTCGCCGGAAAATCCCCTGTTGAGCGCAAAGAGATCTTAACCCGATCAGTGCGTTCAACTATAAAAGCGGCCAACTTGACTCCGTTAATTGACAAGGCATAATTAACGATACCTTCCGTATCACCTGTTACAATCTTATATTCCTTTAGTTCTTCAGCAGTAACGGTGATGATTGCCGTATTAAATTCTTTTAACAGCTCTAACTTGTTGGTTAAACAATGTCCTAGAAAGCGTAAACGGTTCTCTGTTGCGTTATCGTATACCAACTGGTGAATTCTCCAATGTTCAGCACCGAGATCGATCAGATCTGCGCCGATCCGATAAACTGTAGAAGTAGCAGAAGGGAAGCGGAACGAACCAGAATCAGTCATGATGCCCGTATACAAACAAGTCGCAATATCTTTATTCATAGATTCGCTGTCGTTCAATACGTTTACGATAAAATCATATACCAATTGGGCTGCTGCACAGGCATTGATGTTCCAATGTCTGAAATCATCAAAGTCTTCTGGCTCCAGATGGTGATCTATCATAATCTTATAGGCATCAGCCGCTCGGATCAATTCTCCAAGTTCGTTGATCCTGCTCAGGGTGTTAAAATCTAAACAAAAGATCAATGCAGCTTCAGCTACCAACTTCTCCGACTCTGTTTTATTTTCCGTGTAGATCAGTACATCTGAATTGTTTGGAAGCCAATGTAAAAAGTAAGGATAGTCGGTCGGCGTGATAACCGTTACATGATGGCCTTTTTGAATCAGGTAAGCATATAACCCTAAGGATGAACCCATAGCATCACCATCTGGTTTATGATGCGTGGTTATGACGACTTTTTGCGGCGTAGCCAGCAAATCTGTTAGTTCTAAAAGAGATAGCATATGTTTATGCCGCAAAGCTAACAATTAATACATGATTTGCGGTTGATTAAATTTCAAGCTATAATATTATAACTTTTAAATGTAATTTTGGAAAAAATATCAAAACATGAGTACAAACAGAACTTTTACAATGATTAAGCCTGATGCAGTTGCAAACGGGCATATTGGTGCAATCATAAATGACATTACTGCTGCAGGCTTCAAAATTATTGCTTTAAAATACACGAAGCTTACTTCAGAATCTGCTGGTACTTTTTATGAAGTACATAAGGAACGTCCTTTCTACACAGACCTGGTAAGTTTCATGTCATCCGGCCCTATCGTTGCAGCTATCCTGGAAAAAGATAATGCAGTTGAAGATTTCAGAAAGCTGATTGGCGCAACCGATCCATCAAAAGCTGAACAGGGAACGCTTCGTCAGAAATATGCGAAATCTATCGATGCAAACGCGGTTCACGGTTCTGATTCAGACGAAAACGCAGAGATCGAAGGTAACTTCTTTTTCACTGCAGCAGAACGTTTTTAATTATAAGAAAACAAGCATAAAATTAAGAATAGCACCTCCTAAGGGTGCTTATTTTTTATAACATAAATTTTAACAAACCTAATTTCATGAAAAGAGTATTACTTGCATGCTGCATCACCTTGGCAGCGTTTAATGCAAATGCACAAAGCAAAGGCAAAAAACCTGTTGCGAAGAAAACCATCACGAAAGCAGCACCCATTGCAGTTGCCTTGAAGAACAGTTTAGACTCAGCAAGTTACAGTTTCGGTATGGCAATGGGAAGCGGATTAAAAGGCAACGGCTTAACCACATTAAACTACGAATTACTCGTAAGAGGCTTGAAAGATGCTTTCGGAACAGAGAAATTCCTAATTTCAAAAGAAGATTCACAGCAAGCGATCAACAACCTGATGGTTGAAAAAAGTAAAGCCAAGTTTGCAGTGAACAGAACTGAAGGCGAAAAGTTCCTGCTAAACAACAAGAAGATCAATGGTGTTAAAACGACGGCAAGCGGACTTCAATACATGGTGATGAAGCAAGGCAATGGACGTAAGCCCGCCATTACAGATACCGTAAGTGTAAACTACAAAGGTTCTCTTTTAAGTGGAAAGCAATTCGACAGCAATGAAGGGAAAGAACCCATATCATTACCTTTAAACCACGTCATAGCTGGCTGGACAGAAGGATTGCAATTGATGTCTGAAGGAGCTAAATACCGATTCTTCATCCCCTATACGCTTGCTTACGGTGAGCAGGGCGCTGGTCAGGATATTCCCCCTTACAGTACCTTAATCTTCGAAGTAGAGTTAGTAAAAATTAAATAATCCTATTTCAGACGAAAACCATTTCACAGGCCGGGGTGTTATAAATCCAAAATAAACCCTATGATAATGAAAAGGTATTTCCCTCTAGCAATTTTAGCGTTCTTGTCTACAACTTTAGCAAGTTGTTCTGCAATCGAAGGCATCTTCAAAGCAGGCGTTTGGTCTGGTGTTATTATCGTTGTAATAGTGCTTGCACTTATTATATGGGTAGTAAGTAAAATATTTGGTGGTGGCCGAAATACGTAATTCCTAGAGAAAAACGATTTCAGTAATGACTTCAGAACCGGCTCTTTCATTCAGGGTTTGAATGATTCCGGTTCTTATCATTAAAAGATCATTCTTGATCACTGAAGATTCGATCCGCACAAAAAGCTTTCTTTGGGCGATATAGATTTGTGTAGTCCGGTTTGCAACCGCCTTACCCATAATCTCCGGCCATAACGCCAACACAGAAGTTTCATCAAACTTTCCCTTCAAGCGGTATACAGATAACAACTTGGTTATGCCCTCTTTCAAGGTAATATCGTTCGGTTTACGCATGATTGATCGATCCGTTATTTACTACAAATAAAGTTACAGGAACTTGGATCCGATTAAAAATATTTAATACCCTTTCTTTTCCGGTGTCCGTAATGAATATCTGTCCGAAATCATGGTGTGAAACCATTTCCATTAACTTGTGCACCCGGTTGTCATCGAGCTTATCAAATATATCATCCAGCAACAATAAAGGTTTGAAACCTTTATACTTCTGAAGATAAGAATATTGCGCAAGCTTAAGGGCAATTAGGAAAGATTTCTGTTGTCCCTGAGAGCCAAACTTTTTCAACGGCATGTCGCGGATTGAAAATATCAGGTCATCCTTATGAATCCCGGTCGTAGTGCGCTCAAGAATCTTATCTTTCTCAACCGACTGGCTCAGCAAGCTTTCAAATAAGCTATCATTCAATTGCGACAAATACTCCAGGTTCACCTGTTCACTACTATTCGAAAGAAAGGCATAATGCTGGTTGAATAGTGGAATAAAGTCCAGCATAAACTGTTTTCTCTTTTCAAAAATCTTATTTCCTGAGGCAACAAGCTGCGCATCGATGATCTCAAACAAAGTCGGGTCATACCTGCGGTTTACAGCAACCTGTTTCAAAAACGCATTCCTATTCAGTAAGTGCTTGTTGTAAATAATAAGCTCATCGAGATAACGCGCATCCGTTTGGGA
>JAQBOT010000424.1 GCA_028287885.1 Pedobacter sp. | reverse complement strand
GGAAGTGTTAAAGGCAAAGAATGCGTCCGCCCATTTAAAGGAATTGGCGCTGTTTCTAGAACAGCGTCATTCAATACGCCGCTTCCTCCATAATACATGTTATCTGTATTGAATAGCTCGCGGTAGTACCCCATCTGAGGAACTCCAATACGGTAATTCTCCCTAACCACCGGACTAAAGTTTGCAACTAAGATGAGGCTTTCGTTCGAAAGTTTTGATTTTCTAATCCATGACAATACACATTGTTCGTTGTCATCTGCATTAATCCATTCAAAAGTCTCCGGGGCATACCCGTTTTCGTAGAGTGCCGGATGCGTCTGGTACAGATGATTCAGATCCTTGACCAGCCGATGAATTCCTTGGTGATCCGGATTGTTGTTCTCATGCCAGTCTAGACTAAAGTCGTGTTGCCATTCGTGCCGTTGGGCAAATTCAGCCCCCATAAACAACATTTTTGACCCCGGATGTCCATACATATAGCCGAACAACAATCGTAAGTTGGCAAACTGCTGCCAATTATCACCAGGCATTTTGTTGATCAGCGAGCCTTTTCCATAGACCACTTCATCGTGGGATAACGGGAGCACAAATTTTTCTGAGAAGGCGTAAACAGAACTAAAAGTAAGCAGTCCATGATGATACTTCCTGTATACGGTTGGGGTTTGAAAATAACCTAAGGTATCATGCATCCAACCCATCATCCACTTGAGGTCGAAACCCAATCCGCCTTGGGCAACAGAATGTGTTACTCCAGGCCAGGAAGTTGACTCTTCTGCCACCGTAAACACATCAGGATAGTTGTGGTGCACAACTTCATTAAACTCCTGAAGGAAACTTATGGACTCGAGATTTTCCCGCCCACCATAAATATTTGGAACCCACTCTCCTGGGTTACGCGAGTAGTCGAGGTACAGCATCGACGCAACTGCATCAACCCTCAAACCATCAATGTGGTATTTCTCCAGCCAGAATACAGCATTCGAGATCAGAAAAGCGCGTACCTCATTTCTGCCAAGGTTGAATATAAAGCTTTTCCAATCTGGATGAAAGCCCCTTCTTGGATCTGCATATTCATAAAGATGGGTGCCATCGAAGTATCCCGGCCCATGTTCGTCTGTTGGAAAGTGCGAGGGTACCCAATCCAGGATCACCCCTATTCCAGCCTGATGGAGCTTGTCGATTAGGTACATAAAGTCCTGGGTTGTTCCGTATCGGCTGCTTGGTGCAAAAAAACTAACAACCTGATAACCCCATGAACCATAAAATGGATGTTCCATTATCGGCATGAACTCAACATGGGTAAAGTTCATGTACTTGCAATATCCCGGAAGTTCATCGGCGAGCTCACGATACGTAAGAAACTCATTCGGCATGGCAGTCTCCTTCCTCCTCCAGGAGCCTATATGAAGCTCATAGATTGACATGGGCTTATCTAGTGGCTTGCCTATTTTTCTGCTGTCCATCCATGCAGAATCTCCCCATGCATAGCTTATATCCCAGGTTATACTGCCGGTATGTGGCGGGTTCTCCGAGTGAAAGGCATATGGATCTGCTTTCTCGACTTCGTAACCTGAGTGTGAACGGATATAGTATTTATAGTATTCTGTAGGACCCATACCAGGTAAAAAGCACTCCCAAATACCGGAACTATCCCAACGCACGTGCATCGGCGTGGCGATTCGACTCCATCCGTTGAAATTGCCAATAACGCTTACAAATTGTGCATTTGGCGCCCAGACTGCAAAATAGGTGCCTTTTAGCCCCTTGTGTTCTACCTGATGTGCCCCGAGTTTATTAAATAGGTGCCTGTGTTTACCTGCTTTAAACAAGAGGATGTCTGAATCCGAAAACAAGGAAAACCAATCTGCATCGCTCTCGTTAATCACCGTTTTCTCTATTCTGTTTTTCGCCATAGCTGCCCTTTATTAAACCGTTTGTGTTCGGTTCTTTTCTACAATTGCTTTTATTCCCCTCAAAGGTACAATCACCCAGTCAGGTCTGTTGTTAATCTCATAATTCAACTCATATATTGCTTTCTGCAATAAATATGTTTGTAATAGTATTTCCAGGTCTTCCTGATTATTAGGCACAAAGTCCGCCTTACCAACGGTCTGCATATAGGATTTAAGGAAAAATCCACTCATATAATGGTACCATTGTTGCACATAAGGAAGCAGGGTACGGACATCTTCCGGACGAATCTGATTATCCAGGAATAAACTCCCATAAGCTGCATAATGGAAAGACCTGATCATACCGGCAACGTCTCGCAATGCCGAGTATTTCAAACGTCGCTCACTGTAACTGCGTGATGGCTCACCTTCGAAGTCAAGAATTAGAAAGTCCTTACCCGTAAACAAAACCTGGCCTAGGTGGTAGTCCCCATGGATGCGTATTTTCGTTACATCGATTTTCTTGCTGTAGATCTTCTTCAGTATGGCAAGAATCTCGTCCTTCATCTTCAGAACTTCTTCTGCTTCTGCCCGCGCACTTTCTGGCAACGTTTTTATGTTCTTGCTTAGACTCTGGAAAGCCACGCGCACTAAAGATTGCAACGATGAAAATAGGGAACGCTGGTAGTGCAAAGAAAATGGCTCTGGCTCAAATGCTGGAAGATCTGATCCTGAAGCGAGTGCTAGGTGCATTTCTCCAGTACGTGTACCTAATAGAAGGAAAAGTTCTGCTACCGTGCCTTCAAGAAGTTCCTTCATACTTTCAGGAACTTGTTCATAGTCAACCGGGTTTGTAATGCTGCCTAGGAGTTCTGTTTGTATAGCCGTTATGTCTGTATGAGATAGAATTTTCTCATTAAAATCATCAAGGCGATCCAACATGTATGCCCAGCCATCACTTGTACTTTTAACCATCTCCTGCATCATCCCGAGCACCATTGTCTCCTTTCCGAATTTCCAATCAATTGTTCCCACAAATCCTGGAGTATGTTTGAACTTTGCTTTTTCACTTAGAAAACGGCTAAGTTCCACATCTGGATTAATCGCACGGTCTACTTTCCTGTAAAATTTTAGATAGTAGGTGTTGTCGTAGGTAATGGAAGTATTGCTTTGCTCTGCAGAAATCACCCGCGGCTTGGTTTTTGGATTTTGCTGAAGGTGTTTCTTCAACTGCTTGTTTCCGGAAAATAGCAATTCTGAATTGCCCTGACCGATGTCGACATTCTGCGCCATGTTCTTTAGGATAACCTGTTGCAGGTCGATGCCGTAAATTGCATCATACAACACGGCGTCTTCTCCATTAATCTTCATCAGCGCAATTACGGACTGCGGGCAATTATCCTGCAATTTATAAGAAAACTGACCAAGGCCACAGGCTACAGGTAGCTGATACATATCCGGCAAACCGTCACGGTAAGTTACCTCAAGCAGTAAGATAAAAGCAGGGCTGTCGTCCATTGGAATTACTGCATTGTCAATGATTTTTACAGTTTCCATACCCCTGCCCTTTCCACCGAACCAACGTAGGCGCATCATATAGCTTGGCAGAATCTCATTTTCCAGTTGCTCAATGATTTCACGTTTCAACAGGTCCTTCCATCTGCCAAGAGTAAGGGTATGTAATTGGAACTTATTTTCAAGCTCCGGATGTACTTTCTCTAGAATGAAACTTTGTGTTGTATAAGCACCTAGTGTAAAAAAGTATGGAATATCTTCTCGTACTATTGGGAAGCGGTTTCTGCTGAGAATTTCAACTGGCACGAAGCCCTTATATGCGTCCAGATCCAGTTCTGCAACTTGTGCAAATCTGGAAAGGTTGGCAACCACCAGCATCGTTTGGTCTTCATAACTGCGTGTAAAAGCAAGTACTTTGGCGTTTTCGCTTTGTACGAACTTCATGTCACCACGACCGAAGGCTTTGTATTTCTTCCGTGTGCTGATCACACGTTTCATCCACCACAACAAAGAAGAGGTGTTTCTGGATTGCAGCTCTACGTTGACTGACTCATAGTGAAATTGAGGATCGAGAATTAAAGGGAGATATAACTGTTGGGGATTCGCCTCCGAAAACCCGGCATTGCGGTCTGAATGCCATTGCATAGGTGTACGAACACCATCACGATCGCCGAGGTAGAAGTTATCACCCATTCCAATTTCATCCCCATAATAGATCACGGGAGTACCTGGAAGAGTGAACAGCAAGGCGTTCATCAGTTCAATCTTGCGACGGTTATTTTCGAGCAGCGGCGCAAGTCTATGTCTGATTCCCAGGTTGATCCTTGCTTTTGGATCTTTCACATAAACTTTGTACATGTAATCACGCTCCTCGTCTGTAACCATCTCCAGTGTCAACTCATCGTGATTTCTCAAGAAAATTGCCCACTGACAGTTATCCGGAATGGCCGGTGTTTGATCAAAAATGTCAGTAATTGGATAACGGTCTTCCATTTGCAGGGCCATAAACATGCGTGGCATCAATGGGAAATGATAGTTCATTTGACATTCATCACCATCACCGAAGTAAGCTGCTGAGTCCTCTGGCCACATGTTTGCTTCCGCAAGAAGTAAGGTTCCCGGATGATGATCGTCCACATGCTTCCTCAGTTTCTTTAAAAATTCATGAGTTTCAGGCAAATTCTCGCAATTGGTGCCATTTCTTTCGAAGAGATAAGGTACCGCATCCAGGCGGAAACCATCTACCCCCATTTTACACCAGTAATCCATAATCTTAAATACTTCTTGCTGCACTTGTAAGCTGCTGAAGTTCAAGTCTGGCTGGTGGTGGAAAAAGCGGTGCCAGAAATATTGTTTTGCTACAGGGTCCCAGGTCCAGTTGGAGGTTTCATAATCCTGGAATATAATACGGGCGTCCTTAAACTCAGTTGGGTCGTCTGTCCACACATAGTAGTTCCGGTGTTCGGACCCTTTCGGAGCCAATCTGGCGCGCTGGAACCAAGGATGCTGGTCTGAAGTATGGTTGATAACCAATTCGGTTATAACCCTCAGTCCACGCTTGTGCGCTTCTTTCAGAAAGGTTTTAAATTGCTTAATATCCCCGTAAGACGGGTTTATATTGTAATAATCTGCGATGTCATAACCATCATCACGCAGCGGAGATGGATAAAAGGGCAAGAGCCAGATTGCGGTTACACCCAGATCTGCCAGGTAAGGAATCTTTTCGATCAAGCCCTTAAAGTCTCCTACGCCATCACAGTTTCCATCTCGGAAGGCCTTGATGTGCAGCTCATAAATAATAGCATCTTTATACCAATGTAGTTTATCGTCTATTGGATTAACTTGTTCAGCCATGGTTGTATTTGGTTATTGTTCTATTCTAAAAATGTGTGCAGGCATTTGGTATGGATTTAGTTCCACGTATTGCCATTCTCCCTGCCAGGTATACAGGCTGCCGCTTAACAGATCACGTACCCGGAAGCTGGAGTCAAAGCTAAGCCCAAGCTCCAAAAGGGGTATTCGGAAGGAGGCAACCTGTGTATTATGAACATCCAGGTTGACAACGATGATCAACCTGTTTCCTACCTTCAGATCAGCTTTTGTATAAGCGATGATCTGATCGTTGTTTGTTTCGGCGGCGGTGATGTTCCAGGTTGTCTGAAGTGCAGGATTGTCTCTCCGTATTCTGTTTATTCGAATAATAATTTCTTTAATCCGAGTGTACTTGTCCCAGTCCCAGTGCCAGATTTCATACTTCTCGTTATCAACATACTCTTCCTTGCTACCATGTGGTTCATGAAGACCAAATTCATACACTGGCCCGTAGATTCCGTAATTGGATGAGAGCGTTGCTGCAAGGATTATGCGCATGATATGGGCATTTTCGCCGCCGTGGATGAGTGCCGGAGGCAAGATATCGGGGGTATTTGGCCAGAAGTTGGGTCGAAAGTAATACCTCATTTCAGTTTTGGTAAGCTCCTCCAGGTATTCTTCAAGCTCTTTTTTCGTATTACGCCATGTGAAGTAGGTGTAGGACTGGTTGAAACCAGCTTTTGCCAGCCGTTCCATCACCCTTGGCCGGGTAAAGGCTTCCGCTAGGAAAAGTACTTCGGGATGGCGGCTGCGTATGTCGCCGATTGCCCACTCCCAAAACCTGAACGCCTTGGTATGTGGATTATCAATACGGAAAATGCGAACTCCATTGTCTATCCAGAAGTCGATTACACTTTTCAACTCCTCCCACAGATTTTCCCAATCGTCTGTTTCAAAGTTAAAGGGCAGTATATCTTCATATTTCTTCGGCGGATTTTCTGCATATTGAACCGTGCCGTCTGGGCGCCAGGTAAACCACTGCGGGTGTTCTTTAACGTAGGGGTGATCAGGTGCACACTGGAAGGCGATGTCCATGGCAACCTCTATGTTAAAGGTTTTCGCTGCTTCAATCAGCTTTCTGAAATCGCGAAGGCTGCCCAGCTCCGGGTGAATTGCTTTATGCCCGCCTTTCCGGTTGCCGATCGCCCATGGCGAGCCAGGATCTCCGGATACGGGGTGTAATGAGTTATTCTTCCCTTTCCTATTCTTTTCCCCGATTGGGTGAATGGGTGGGAAGTAAAGTACGTCGAAACCCATCTGTGACACTCGTGGCAACAAATCTATTACATCTCTAAACGTACCATGTTTGCCTGGCTCCTTTGCAGCAGAGCGCGGAAAAAGCTCATACCAAGTGCTATACCCTGCCTTCTTACGCTCGATCTCCAATTTGTAGACCTCAGAATTGCTTATAATTTCGGTTGGCCGGTATTTGTACATGAGCTTGCCAAGGACATCGAGCTCTGCTATTGCAACTGCTTCATCAACACTGCCTGCCTCTTGGATCTTCTCAATCCATTCTAAGATAGAAGCGCGTTCAGCATTCAATACATCAGCCGCTTTCTGAAGAAGTAGTATTCCGATCTGCAACTCGACCTGAAGGTCTTGACCAGCAAGGTACTTTTTTAACAAGCCATGCTTCCAATTCTTAAAGTGGTCTTCCCAGCCCTCAATCCAGAATTCAAATCTTCCTGTTTGAGGGAAAGTATATGCAATTTCCCAATGGTCGTTGTTTATAAACGTCATTGGAAGCTCAATAACGTTTTCAGAAGCGGTATCTTTCAGATATAGATTTGCCGAGATGGCGTCGTGCCCATCACCAAAAACATCTGCGGAAAACAAGATTTCGTCGCCAACTACAGCCTTCGCTGTGTATCGCCCAAATTCAACTGTAGGATAAACATTGGTAATGATTACCCGTTTTTTGCCGTTTGATTTTATCATTAAATAAAAGATGTTTGTTCTTATAAATCAAAACAAAGGATTAAAGGTTTTCACAATTGACAAATTTGTCGATGTTTATACATTATTACGTATGCCTTTACGCTTTCTACGGACAGGCAAAGAAATCTAAGCGTATTTATAACATTCCATACTTCAGGTTTAGTATGTTGTTCTATTTTGGACATTGCCGAAATGGCCTCAGCGGCGACCTTGAGTTCTCCTTTTGATGAGGCTTTTACTTCGTTGCGCCGATATTTAAAACATAATGCCTATTTAAAAGTTTATTGAAAATATGACAACAAAAGAATACCCTTTTTACCTGAAAAGCACCGTAGTCCTTTTCGGTTTGATCTTACTCACCTACGTGCTTATCAATTTGCGTGACATTCTTGTACCGCTTAGTTTTGCCATGATTATTGCGATCTTATTGAACCCCTTGGTTAGCCGTTTTCAAAAGAAGAAGATTCCAAAGGTCTTATCCATTATTTTGACGATGTTAATTGCTTTGTTCTTAATTGTGGGACTGTTCTACTTCTTATCTACACAATTGGCCCAGTTCGGTGAAAGCGCTCCTTTGCTCACGAAGAAGTTCAATGAGCTACTCATTGGGTTTCAAAGCTGGGTACAGCAGCAGTTTGGCATTGGCATAGAGAAACAGGTACAGCTACTAAATCAGGCGGCAAATAGCAGTAAAGCTTTAGTGGGACAAACTTTAGGCACTGCCGTTGGAATTCTTGGAGTCGTATTTCTTATACCTGTTTATGTATTTTTATTCTTGTGGAACAAAACACGCATTTTAAATTTCCTGTATGAGGTATTTGCGGAAGAAAACACGGACAAAGTAGCCGACATTCTTAACGAAACCAAGACTGCAATTCAGGGCTATATGGTAGGATTGCTAATTGAAGCGGGCATTGTTGCCGTTTTAAACTCGACCGCCCTTCTCATTCTTGATGTGAAGTATGCAATCCTTTTTGGCGTTATTGGCGCCATATTAAACATGATCCCATATATTGGGGGCATCATAGCAATTTTGCTACCGGTCTTGATGGCCACAATAACCAAAGATGGCTACTCCACACAGTTGGGCGTGATAGGTGCCTATATGCTGATCCAATTTATTGACAATAACTTTCTTGTACCAAACATCGTGTCTTCTAAAGTACAGATCAACGCACTTGTTTCCATTCTAGTGGTTCTACTGGGCGGCGCATTGTGGGGTGTTTCAGGCATGTTCCTCTCCATCCCGATTATCGCTATCGTGAAAATTGTATTTGACCGCATTGATGATTTAAAGCCTTGGGGTAGGCTTCTGGGCGATGATATTCCAGTGGAGGATATGCGGGGAAGAAGATTTTGGTCAAAAAAGAAGCAAGATTCCTTAGGTGAGAAGCTCGTTAAGCAATAGCGCCTGCTTGCTTTACGGTTAAAGAAATTATTAGTCTAGAATTTCGTCAATCAACTTAGCCATATTGCGATCTTTATCTGTAACAACATTCCCGGCATCGTGGGTTGATAACCAAATTTCAAGCTTGTTGTACTCGTTACACCATTTCGGATGATGGGCCTCCCGCTCGGCGAGCTTAGCTACCTTCTCCATGAATGCAAATGCTTCCTTAAAATCTTTGAATATGATGATCTTGTAGAGTTGATCATTGATCTCCTCCCATTGTTTTTGTACTGCGTTTTCCATTGTTTTGATCTTGCGGCTACTCGCCTCTGAATAATAAACAACAACGGCCGTTTACTTTGGTTTAAAAGGCTAGCTTAATGATGGATTTTATTTTATAGGCTTGAATATTCGTTCCCAGCGAATAGCGGACAGCAAGCTTTGTTTCGGGTCTAGGCTCATCCAGGTGATTAGTGCTTTACCAACTACATGGTCTTCAGGAACATAGCCCCAATATCTGGAGTCAAGTGAATTGTGACGACTGTCGCCCATCATCCAATAGTAATCAAGTTTGAAGGTGTACTCCTTACTTTTTACACCATTTATGTAGACTTCCCCAGATTTGATTTCAACTTTATTGTTTTCATAAACTTCTATTGCGCGCCGGTATAGGACCATTGTGGAATCATTTAAAGGCATGGGCATGCCTTTTGCCGGGATAACCAGTGGGCCATAGTTGTCAAGATTCCATGGGAACTTCCCTGAGTGTGGAAATATCTCTGGGTCGAAATCGCCTGCAGGCTGAGTATATGGAGCCACTTTCTTAATAAAGGAGAAGCTGCGCAGCGTTTTCAAAGAGGATGTTGGAATAAACATCATGAATGTTTGCTGATCGCGCTGTGATAGTACTTGTATCTTTAAATCATCAAAGAGCGTCGGATTGATTGAATTCCCATCGGTTTCAACAATATAGGAGCTTTGAGCCTCCGGCATGTTTACTGCCGCTTTGCCATTGATGTAAACCTGTGAATTCCGAATTTCAAGGAGGTCTCCTGGGAGTGCCTGGCAGCGCTTAATCAGGTTTGTTCGTTCATCTACGGGAGTACTTTTAGAAAGATCAGCTTCTTCCGGCTTATTAAAAATCACAATATCACCTCTTTTTATGCGAGCGAAACCTGGTAGGCGAAAATAAGGCAGCTGAATACCGTCCCAATACGTCTTAATGTGGTATTTTGTAATGGTAGGTTCAAGAAATGGATTTGAAAAGGGCGTGAAGGGCGTTCTTGGGCCATAAGTAATCTTGCTCACAAATAAATAATCTCCAGTTAACAGGGTTCCCTCCATTGAAGCAGACGGGATCGCGTAAGCAGAAAATAACAGGCCTCGGATAAGTGTAGAAACGACAACAGCGAAAACAATTGCATTTAACCATTCACGCTTTTTGGACCGCTTTGGAGCGCCATCGCGAGTTGTCCTTTTAAGATTGAATTTCCAGTTCATACTGCATTTTACATTCTTAGACCGCACGGCTATTTAGTTGTTACACAACATCTTGTATTTATCAGTGATCAACAAGCTGACTGCGGTTTAGATTGTTCAGTATATAGGCCTGAATAACAATGAGGGTCATTCCAAACATGATGGAGACGTCAGCAAGGTTGAACACGCCGGTTTGGAACACACCGAAGTCTATGTGTAAAAAATCGGTAACTGAACCATAAAGTAAACGATCAAACAAATTGCCGATTCCTCCACCAATAAGAAAACAAGAACCGATTACAATGAGGTACGGCACCCTTGTTTTTACCAAAAGCCAGTAGGTTGCGAGGGCGATCGCAAGGATTGGAAATAAGGTGAGGAAAAGAAACTTGATTGATGTAGGGAGTGCACTGCCCAGACTTAGGAATGCACCTGTGTTTTCGACTTTCATCAAGGTAAAATGGTCACTGAAGATTTTGATATTATCATTGTAACTTACCTCCTGACGAACAATACTTTTCGACAGTTGGTCGCAGCCAATGTTTAAAGCCACCAACAATAAAATGAATATGCTACGGCTTAGGGTTTTTATTCTCAATTTTCGCATCTATAAGTTAAAACAGGGCCTTAAGGCTGCTTGATGATTGTTACTATAGTAGAATATATTAGTTTAAATACGGAAGCCTTATAGTCTTCTATTTCTTGAATCGTTAATCCCGCTTTTCTAAGTGCCATCATTTTGAAGTTCTCTGCTTCATCAAATAACAGCGATTTAAAGTTGCCTTCGTCAATATCCCCCGTGTCTAGCATCTCGCACCAATCTTCAATGCTATTCCTCAGTTCCGCGAGAATGTGATATCCGTCGCTAACTGCTTCATGATAGTTATTATTCAGCAGCATTTTAGCCAGGTTGTCGACTTCATATTTGAGCGTTTCAAAAAGCTCCTCATAGCTAACAGAAATAATGCTCATTTTTATATTTATTTAAACAGCCTGAATTCAATTAAGAATTAGCAAGGGGTATAATCCTTGGTCATCTTTGATTTAATATAAAATTAACGATTGCTTAGGATAATGCGGTATATGGCTGACTGAATTTATCATAATAATATCTCAGCCTCGAATTCTAATCTAGCTGTTATCAAAGAATTGTCATCTCTCTAAGAACATGGGGATATCGGGAAAAGTCGATATATCTTTGCAGCATGGATCAGGTAGACATCTTTAAAGCTCTTTCAAATAAGACGCGATTGCAAATTCTGAATTGGCTTAAACAACCTCAAGAGAATTTTCCTGAGCAGGTTGAAGCAGGCTTCTCTGAGGGTGTATGTGTTGGCCAGATTCAAAAGAAAGCTGGACTAACGCAGTCGACGGTTTCAGAATATTTAGCGACGTTGCAAAGAGCTGGCTTGGTAAAATCTACCCGAGTTGGACAGTGGACCTATTATAAAAGGAACGAAGAAGCGTTTGAAGCGCTGAGTGATATTGTAAAATCTAACATTTAAAGCATATGAATAATGACAGCCTATTTAGGCCCTTTAAACTAAAATCCCTAGATATAAAAAATAGGATTGTAATGGCTCCAATGACACGTTCATTCTCGCCAAACGGAGTACCAACGCCAGATGTAGCCGCTTATTACCGTAAGCGTGCAGAAGGAGAAGTTGGTTTGATTCTTTCAGAAGGTACAGTAATTAACCGTCCCTCCTCTTCAAACGATGCTGATGTTCCACACTTTCACGGAACTGAGGCATTAGCAGGTTGGAAAAATGTTGTTGATAACGTACACGCTGCAGGCGGACAGATGGGACCTCAGATCTGGCATATGGGCATAATGGATAACCATCAATCAGGTTGGTTGCCGTCAGAGCCTTTTGAAGGGCCATCTGGGTTGAATCGCCCGGATAACAATAACGGTAAAACGATGAATGATTCGGACATTGCAGACACCATATCTGCCTTTGGGCAAGCTGCCGCTGATGCGAAAGCTTTGGGATTTGACTGTGTTGAAATACACGGTGCACACGGTTATTTAATTGATCAGTTCTTCTGGGATGCTACAAATAAGCGTACCGATATATTCGGCGGAAAAACATTGGCAGAGCGCAGCCAGTTTGCAATTGAAGTAATTAAAGAAGTTAGAAGACGTGTAGGTGAAGATTTTGCAACGATTATTCGTCTATCCCAATTTAAGCCATCAGCATACAACAGCAAACTTGCGAGTTCAGCTGGCGAAATGGAAAGCTGGTTGACACCCATGGCGGATGCTGGTGTAGATATTTTCCATTGTTCACAACGTCGCTTCTGGGAGCCCGAATTTGAAGGCTCAGATTTAAACTTTGCAGGTTGGGCTAAAAAGATCACAGGAAAAGCGACAATCACAGTTGGTTCCGTTGGCCTAACCGGAGAATTCCTTGCAGCATTCGCTGGCGAGTCATCCCAGCCAAGTTCTTTAGATGAACTTCTTCGCCGTATGGACAGAGGGGATTTTGACCTCGTTGCCGTTGGGCGGGCCTTATTGGCTGATGCAGACTGGACAGAAAAAGTTCGTCAACATCGCAGCGCTGAACTGAAAGGTTTCAGCAAAGAAGCACTTAGTCAGTTGGTCTAATCTATTTTATAAAATAGAGGGTTGGTTCTTAACCAATCCTCTATTTTTTGCAATAAAACCGTTTGACAAATCTATTAATGACTTAAAATCGTTTATTTTTTTAAGGTGTTACAATTTGTGCTTATCTTCAACTTTCAATCGTTTTTAGGAATAATGATTTAAAATAGATGTCTTATGAAACTCAAATTTAAATATTTCGGAATATTTCTTTGCTTCGCTGCGTTGTTAGCCGCCTGCAAGAAAGACAAATTCGTGGACACATTTGACTACGAAGCCCAATATAAGACGGATACAACAGCCATTAGGAGCTTTGTTGTAACAAACAGCATTCCTGCAGTAAAGGACAGTGCTACCGGTATTTTCTATCAGGTTCTGGCACCTGGGACTGGTACAGTTGTCTATAAGTACAACACGCAGATTACAGCCAACTATGTCGGAAAACTATTGAATGGAACAACTTTCGACAGTACCGCTGTTGGTGCCCCAATGACGCAACTGTTGGGCAACTTAATTCCTGGGTTTCAGTTTGGAATATTGAAGATCCAAAAAGGAGGAAAGATCCGCGTGTTGGTTCCATCAGGCTATGCATATGGCAACCGTGCGCTGGGAAAAATACCTGCCAACTCGGTACTTGACTTTACGATTGACCTTGTAGACGCCCTTTAACAGCATAATGCGAGCAGTAATTGCTTGATAATCCGGATAAATACGGTAAATTCGGCTTTTATTGTTCGATGAAAATCAAAGGGCTGTTTCTGCTAACGTTTTTTATTCTTTTACTTTCCTATTTTGTAAGCGCAGCTAATGTTCAAGACAACATTCCTGTGGCGCAGCATGGTCTTATTGACTTAAAAAACCAGACGTTTGGGAAAGAAGTAAAACTTAACGGAAAATGGCTGTTCTATTGGAAGCAACTACTAAACCCCAGCGATGTTTCTACCAGGGCCGGAGAACTGATAAACTTTCCCTCTAATTGGAACAACATCAGCAGCCATGGCAACAAGCTCCCGGCATTCGGTTATGCGACATACAAGCTAACTGTTTTGCTACCAAAAACAACCTTCCCTTTATCAATCGCAATGCCGGAGGTCTTCTCAGCTTACAAGCTTTTTATCAATGGACAGGAAGCAGCAAGGGATGGAGAAGTAAGTACGTCGGAGCTCGGCTTTGTTCCCCACTGGCAGCACAACAACATTGAAATTCCCGCAGGAACAGAAAAGCTTGTTCTAGTTTTACAGATCTCCAATTATGCACACAGTTTAGGAGGAATAAAAAAACCAATTATCATCGGCAGAAAAGATCAGGTTGAACTTAAACGCCGCAGAACAGAAGCCATTGATTTGCTATTATCAGGCTGCTTATTGATGGGCGGACTTTTCTTTTTAGGCTTGTACCTTATGGGAAACAAAGATAATGCGATCCTTTTGTTTGCGTTATTTTCCATCGTATATAGCTATCGGGTGGTGGGGATAGACAACTATGTTCTTCATACCATACTGCCAGATGTAAGTTGGTACATCACGGTACGCTTTGAATATATCAGTTTGTTTTTAGGCATGGGGCTGTTTGGCTGGTACACGAAATCTCTTTATCCAGATGATATTGATGCAAGAATTCTAAATGTAATCAGCGCATTATGTATTGGCTTTATCATCTCTGCAGCCTTACTGCCTCCATTGTTTTTTACCCAGCTAATTACCCCCTTCTTATTGGTAATGGTATTCTGCCTGGCCTACGTTCCCTACGTTTATACGCTAGCATACAGGCGAAAGCGGGCCGGCTCTATTTACACATTGGGAAGTTCGATTGCCCTCATGTCTGCATTCGCTATTTCGCTATTGCACTATTGGGGCATCATTCCTCCCTTGCAGTTGCTTAATTTCTGCTGCTACGTTAGCTTTTTCTTCTTACAGTCCTTAATTCTTTCGCAACGGGTTTATTACAAGTTAAAACAGGCAAGAGCCCAGGCTGAAGAAGGTCTGGTTGTAAAGAGTGAGTTCCTAAGCACGATGAGCCATGAGATCAGGACACCCCTGAATGCGGTAGTCGGGATGAGCCACCTCTTGTTAGATAACAACCCCAGAGCCGACCAGGTGGAACAGCTTGATGTGATGTTATTTTCTGCAAATAATCTTTTGGCTATTGTGAACGATATTTTGGACTTCAATAAGATAGAAGCGGGAAAAATTACCTTTGAACACATTGAAATGGACCTGGCAGCAATCCTACGGTATATTGTTACCGGTATGCGATCTGTTGCAGAGGATAAAGGAATTAAAATAAACCTGAGTATCGATTCCTCGTTAACCTACAAAGTAGTTGGTGACCCAACACGAACTTCTCAGGTGATAACAAACCTGGTGCACAATGCGATTAAGTTCACGCCCGTTGGCGCTGTTGATGTTGCGATTCGGGTGATTTCTGATACGGCAAACACCGCCAATTTACATTTTGAGATTAAAGATACAGGCATAGGCATTTCAGAAGAAAAACAGGCTCTGATAT
>JAQBOT010000092.1 GCA_028287885.1 Pedobacter sp. | reverse complement strand
AGGCCTGATCCACATAGGGAAGGCTGAATACTTCCGGTCCTGTTGTTTTAGGAAAAGAGGAATCGAAAAAAGAGTTTGCTTTTAGTGTGGTAAGCAATTGCTCGTGTACTTTGCCGGTCTTTGCAATTTCCCCATCCTGATCATAGGACTTTCCGGGGAACATTCTTTGCACATATTGATCCATTAGCGTATTTCCTGGACCTGTATCGGTAGTCAATAGACTTTGCAAACTACCCGTTACGGGCAAGTAAGTGAAATTAGCAATGCCTCCGATGTTTAACAATAACCTGTTTTCAGTTTCACTGGAAAAGATCAGGGAATCTCCGTAACCTGCAAGGGGTGCCCCTTCTCCGCCAGCAGCGATGTGTTTCTGCCGGAAGTCACTTAAGGTAATAATGCCTGTTTTAACAGCAATATGGTCACCATCCCCAATTTGCAAGGTTGCATTTGCATATGGGCGCTCCTGGTGTTGCGAAAATGGTGCATGGAAGATTGTTTGCCCGTGGCTTGCGATCAGATCTACATCATTCGGTGAAACATTCCATTTCTTTAATGATTTCCGTATTAATTCTGCGTGATAGGCACCTAGATACGCATTAAGCAACGTCACTTTTTGTAGATCTACAAGGGGTTTTGAACTTATCGCTTTCAGTTCAGATCTCAGCTTTTCATCATAAGGCCAGGTGTAAAACTCGAGCACTTCCACCTTTGTCGACCTTCCTTGTCCATGAAATTTGCAAAGCGCAATATCCAAGCCATCAAGGGAGGTCCCAGACATTAAACCAATGATTAATCGCGAATCTGCAGCAGCGATTTGAGTTAAACGGACCAGATCTTTGTGCATTACCTGGTCTTAAAATTCGGTTACAAGTTTTTTCTCGGGATAGTCGAGCTTTGAGCTCTTCCGTTTTCCATTCTTCGTGACGTGTATGATATTGGATTGATCGTCATACTGATCGTATAGGATGCTGTTGGTGGTTTCAAGCTTCTTTAACCCTTTTATCTGTACGGATTCCAAGTATATAATGACCGCTTCATTGTCTTTTTCGAAGCCTAGGTAATTCAAGGCAAGAGGCTTCGAGTTTCCCATTAGCGCCAGGTTTGCCAGTGCATATCTCTTTACAAAAACATCCATTGTTTTATGCTGTGACTCGGCAGAAAGGTCTGCTTTGATCTTATAGTTCTTAGCAAGTGCGGCCTCTAAATCATCCGTAAAGACCCGGCAGCTTAATTCAACAGTGCTTTCCTTGGCATTGTAGTTTAATTCCGTAGAACTCAAATGAAATGGATGTCTTTTACTCGCTTCTGGTATTTTTGCCGCGTTAAAACTAAAAAACAGGTAACAAATTAATAGAGGTTGGGTGATAATGAGGGGCATATTTTGAATATTGATTCAGTTTACAAAAAAACGTTTAAATTTAAACTTTCTCATTAAAAACTTACATGAAAAAACTTTACATCTCTATTCTCATTGCTGCTTCGGCCTTTCAGGTGACCAAAGCGCAAAACACACAGAATAATCCTGGAAGCAACCATGGAAACAAATTTGAACAACTAGGAACCATCCTAAGCACACCAAATGAACAGCGTACTGCAAGTGGTGCCCCTGGTGTGAAATATTGGCAGCAAAGAGCTGACTACGACATCAAGTGTACACTTGATGAGAAAAACTTGACTCTTACAGGTAAAGAAACGATAACCTACACAAACAACTCTCCTGATGTTTTAACCTACATATGGCTGCAGTTGGATGAAAATGAACATAGCAACACTAAAAATGCGGATTACCAAAGCAGCACAAAAATGCCTTCGATTGGTACAATCCAGTCTATTGACAAGGTGCAGGCCGAAAGCAAAGACAATGAGTATGGCGTAAACGTTATTGCGCTTACTGATGCAACTGGGAAAAAGCTTGCGTATACAGTTAATAAAACCATGATGCGTGTTGAACTTCCAATAGGACTGAAATCAGGTCAGCAATTTATATTTAATGTTAATTGGACTTATAAGATTGGCGACAGGATTACTCAAGGCGGCCGTGGTGGCTATGAATTCTTCCCTGAAGATGGCAATCACCTTTTTACAATGGCACAGTGGTATCCAAGATTATGCGTATACAGCGATTTCCAGGGCTGGCAAAACCACCAATTTACCGGACGTGGTGAGTTCGCCTTAACCTTTGGAAACTTTAAAGTGCAGATTACAGCTCCGTCTGATCAGGTGATTGGTGGAACGGGAGAATGCATTAATTACGATGCTGTTTTGACACCAACACAATTGAGCAGATGGCAAAAGGCTAAAGTGTCTGACGTTCCTGTAGAAATTGTAACCCTTGCTGATGCAAAGCTTGCAGAAACAAAGAAAAGCACGCAAACGAAAACCTGGGTGTTCCAGGCCAACAACGTACGCGATTTCGCCTGGACTGCTTCCAGAAAGTTTATCTGGGATGCTATGGCACAAAAGATTGCCGGTAAATCTGTTATGTGTATGAGCTTTTACGGTAAAGAAGCTTATGGTTTGTACAGCAAGTTCTCGACAAGAGCAGTTGCACATACGATTAAAACCTATTCTGACTTCACCTTCCCATATCCATATCCAGTTGCACAAAGTGTAGAGGCTGCAAATGGTATGGAATACCCGATGATCTGTTTCAACTATGGCCGTACTGAGAAAGATGGTACCTATAGTGAAACTTCTAAAAACGGAATGCTGGGTGTTATTATCCATGAAGTTGGTCATAACTTCTTCCCAATGATTGTGAACAGCGATGAACGTCAGTGGACATGGATGGATGAAGGATTAAACTCCTTTGTTGAATATCTAACTGAAGAGCTTTGGGATAACAAATTCCCAAGTAAAAAAGGGCCGGCTTACACCATTGTTGACTACATGAAGTTACCGAAGGACCAGCTGGAACCGACAATGACAAACTCAGAAAACATTGTTCGTTTCGGACCAAATGCATATTCAAAACCAGCAACCGCTTTAAACATACTTCGGGAAACCATTATGGGACGCGAGTTATTCGACTATGCTTTTAAAGAATATGCAAGAAGATGGGCTTTCAAACACCCTACTCCAGCGGACTTATTCAGAACGATGGAAGATGCGAGTGGTGAAGACTTAGACTGGTTCTGGAGAGGTTGGTTCTACAGCACTGATCCATGTGATATCTCTTTGGATTCAGTAAAAGTTGCAAGACCTGATTTTAACAGTGCATTGCCGGCACCTCGGTCTGCAGTTGCAAAAGTGGACAAGCCACTTGTAAATGCATTTGAAGACTTATCGAAAGTAAGAAACCGTGAAGATAAACGCATTGTATTCTATACAGACAAAGATCAGAACGCAAGGGACTTCTATTGGAGATACGCTAGAGGAATGGAAAAGGTTGACACGACTTCTCAAAAGTCGGAGTTTGGAAGACAAATCGAAGCTCTTTCTTCAGAAGAACAGGCAAAGTATGCTGGTAAGTATTTCTACGAAGTGAATTTTAGCAACAAAGGCGGATTAGTAATGCCAGTTATTCTGGAGTTTACCTATGCAGACGGAACTAAGAAAGTAGATAAGATCCCTGCTCAGATCTGGCGTTTAAATGAGAAAAGTAACGCTAAGTTCTATGTTGAGAATAAAGAAGTGAAGTCCATTAAGCTAGATCCAATGCGTGAAACCGCCGATATCGATGAGACAAACAACACTTGGGGTGGAACACAGGAAGTATCAAAATTCCAATTGTTTAAACAGAAAGGTGCTTCTGCTGCAAGAGGTCAATCTGCTGGTACCAACCCAATGCAAAAGGCAATTAAATAATACATGCTGAAATAAACAGAAAAGCCCAGATCAATGATCTGGGCTTTTCTGTTATAATATATTTGTTGGGGAGTCTTAACAGCTTTAGATCTGCCTCCTATGGGTGATGCGTGATTTTAAGCAGATACGATCCGTAACCACTCTTAACAAGTGGTGCAGCGATCTTTTCTAATTGTTCCCTGCTGATGTATCCCATCCGGAAAGCAACTTCTTCGATACAGCCAATCTTCAGTCCTTGGCGCTCTTCAATAACTTGTACGAATTGTCCGGCCTGCATCAATGAGGTAAAAGTACCGGTATCCAGCCAGGCTGTTCCTCGGCTTAATACGCCTACCTGCAATTTTCCTTGCTCCAGGTAAACTTTGTTTACATCAGTTATCTCGTACTCTCCTCTTGGGGAAGGTTTGATGTTACGGGCAATTTCAACAACCGTGTTGTCGTAAAAATATAGGCCAGGGACAGCGTAATCTGATTTAGGGGCAAGTGGCTTTTCTTCAATAGAAATAGCCTGATTGTTTGCATCGAACTCAACAACACCATAACGTTCCGGATCAGAAACACGATAGGCAAATACAACGCCTCCGGTGGTTTCTGAGCTTGCTTGAAGTAACTTTGCCATGCCATCTCCGTGAAATATGTTATCGCCCAGGATCAGTGCAACCTTATCGGTACCTATAAAGTCGGCACCAATTACAAAAGCTTGAGCAAGACCATTCGGTTCTTCCTGAACAGCATACGAAAACTTACA
>JAQBOT010000411.1 GCA_028287885.1 Pedobacter sp. | reverse complement strand
GGTAAATGGCCCAGCGCGGTGTAAAATGCACGGCCTCCATCGTAGTTGTGGTACCAGGAAACCGGGTGCAATTTACCCATTCCCACGCCTTTGGCTCTCGCTCCCCAATCTGCTTTCGGGTTATAAGAAGACTCATCAACACCCAAAATATAGTTTAGACCAGCAACCTTCTCTGGGCCAAATTCATAGAATTCTTCAGTCCAAAGCCGATCATCAGCAAAACCCTGTAAACCTGGAAATTTGTTGTCTAGTATCTTCATTTTCGCCGTTTGAATGGTCGGATGGATATGGAACATTCTCCCAACAAGTTTCGTATACCATTCCCAGTCGTACTCCGTGTCTGAGGCACTATGCACACCAACAAATCCTTTTCCGGATTGGATAAATCGTTCCATAACTTTTTGTTGTGTCGCGTCGAAGATATCACCTGTTGTGTTTAAAAAAACGACGGCTTGGAACTGTTTCATGTATTCATCGGTAAATCCCGTAGGATCTTCCCAAAGGACAACATCAAAAGAATTTCGAAGGCCCATTTGCTGGACCGCGATTACACCAGCATGCACAGACTCATGGTGCCAGCCTCTTGTTGTTGTTACCAGTAATACCTTAAATTGCTTTTGAGCTTTTGAATTAAAAGCGAAAGAGAATTGCAGTACAAGAAGTACCAGCAAAAGTTTAATTCTATTCATACGGTTCGGTTAGATATAATACCGAAGATAGTATTTTAATTACAAAAGGTATTGTTTACGCTTTTCTGGCTTCTAAAATAATATATGGCGATAGCTGTTTTGAATTGAATGGAACAAGCTTTGTCAATATCTTTCCTGCTACCCACAAAGACTTTTTAAGCAGCCTCACCCCGGCGGGCTTTTGTTTTTCATCTTCAAGCCAGAGACTAAAGTTTCCAAAATACCTGGACTGGATAACCTTTAAGCCAGCCTGTTCACATATTGATGCAAGAAAGGAAGGATCCATACAGCTGATGTTGTGTTTATCATAGTTCTCGCGGTCAAACTCTTTCTGGAACCAGCCATTCAATGCCTTAAAGTTTGGCAGGGTAATAAACAAGGTGCCTCCTGGTTTAACAAAGGAAATGTGCCGTCTAATAATGTCTGCTGTATCATTGAAGTGCTCAATCAGACCACAAGAAAGAACCAGGTCATATTGTTGTTCCGGCACATAATTAAACAGGTCCGTTTCTATAATATGGATATCTGATTGTTGCAGGCCATTTGTTTGCAGCAATTCATTGGTTATCGGCTGGTGCACAAAATAATCAAGCAAAGTAACATCGAGTTTAAAATACTTCTTTAGAAACACCGCATAGTAACCGGGAAAGCCACCCAGCTCTATAGCAGTTTTTACCTGCTGACCTTGTATGAGCCGCCCGAGTTCCTGGTGAAATAAATAATCTGCCGGAATGTTAACGGATAATCCATTTTTGCGTTCCCAATAATTTACCCAAAATGCCCTGTCGGTTAAAAGGTTATCCATTATGCTTTCCTTAATGCATCGTTATTTTAGAATTTTTGATCATTGGTACTGAGCTCTGAAGTTAAATATGCAGATATTAGCCGGTAGTTTCATTCTAGATGCGCGACGAAAATACGCAAGAATTTAACAAGGCAGGCAATTATATGTAAATTTGAGAAATTGAAAGTAGTCCATTTAAATACGTATGAAGGGAATGGAGGCGCTGGAAGAGCCTGCCTTCGGCTGAATAAAGCCCTGCTGGAAAATGGTGCTGATTCCAAGGTCATGGTCTTCATGAAATTCAAAGACAGCACTGAAACCGGTACTTTCAACAAGAACTTTCTCCAAAAAGCAAGGGCAATTTTTAATATCCTGGCAGAGCGCTACCTGGTTAAACTCTTTGTGAAGGCACTAAAAACACCATTTTCATTGCAATGGTTCGGTAGTTCCATAATTAAACATCCTGCACTAAGGGAAGCCGACATTATTCATCTGCACTGGATAAACCACGGCTTTTTGTCGCCGAAATTTCTTGCCCAACTTGATGAGCTCGAAAAGCCAATTGTTTGGACCTTCCACGACAGCAATGCTTTCACCGGTGGCTGTCATGTACGGTATGCCTGCGAGCATTTTCACAAAGAGTGCGGCTTCTGTCCGCTGCTAAAAAAAAGCCATAAAAACGACCTGTCCCATAAGACCTGGATCCGTAAGAAGAATGCCTATTCAGAATTGAACTGTCATATAATCGCACCCAGCCGCTGGATGGCACAATCTGTAAAGTTCAGCAGTCTGATGGGCTTCCGCGAAGTAACTGTTATTCCAAACACCATTGAAACTAAAGTCTTTAAGCCTTACAAGAAAGCCGAGGCTAAAACCATGCTTAAAATTCCTTCACATAAGTTTGTGATGATGAGCGGATTTATGCCTTCAAAAAATGATAAACACAAAGGTACCTCCTTTTTAATTGAAGCGTTAAACGATCTTTCAACCAGGCCGGGCGTTATAAAGGAAGACATGGAATTGGTGATCTTCGGCAACAAAGAGAATGCTGACATGCCAGACTTTCCTTTTAAAACAACATTCCTTGGAACAATCAGCAATGATGAACATCTCGCAAAATGCTACTCTGCAGCGGATGTGTTCATTACTGCCTCCTTGGAAGATAACCTCCCAAATACGGTCATGGAAGCGCTTTCTTGTGCAACCCCGGTAGTTGCATTCAATACCGGGGGTATTCCCGACATGGTAAAGCATTTGGAAAATGGCTACATCGCAGAATACGAGAATTCAGAAGATCTCGCCACTGGCATAGAATGGCTATATCAGGATGAAAATGCGCCAGAGATACAGAAAGAAGCGAGAAGAAGTATTTTAATGCACTTTTCCGAAGCGGTCATTGCTGAACAGCACCTGCAATTGTATCAATCGTTATTGAATTTACAACCTCGATAGTTCGCATGGAACCGAAATTGTCCGTCATTACCATCGTATACAACAATGTTAAAGACATCGAGCGCAGTCTACGCTCTGTAATCAACCAGACCTATCGGAATATAGAATACATCGTTGTTGATGGCGCTTCAACAGACGGGACGAAAGAAATAATTGAAAAATACACACCAAGCTTATCCCTTTTTATTTCTGAACCAGACCAAGGAATTTATGATGCCATGAACAAGGGCCTGGCACTGGCTACCGGCGACTATGTTTTGTTTATGAACTCAGGAGATGAAATTTTTAGCCATGATACGGTAGCCAACGTGTTTGCAAGTAGCTCCAACCCCGCCGATGTCTATTATGGCGAAACGGAAATGTTCAATAACAACTGGGAGAGCCTGGGCAAGCGTCGACATCAAACTCCTGAAAACTTCAACTGGAAGAGCTTCAAATATGGAATGAGCATCAGCCACCAGGCAATCTACATTAAGCGATCTTTAACTACACCATATGATCTAAAATATAGATACAGTGCAGATATCGATTGGATAATCAAAGCGGCAAAAAAAGCATCAGTCATTGTAAATACCCACATGTATGTCGCAAAGTACCTTGTCGGGGGCGTTTCAAAACAAAAACACTTAGCCAGCCTAAAAGAGCGTTTTCACATCTTCACAAAACACTACGGTCTAGTACACAACGTTGTTAATCACTTCGTTATCGGGATAAATATTGCAATATATTTTATTAAGCACCGAAGGACTAATGATTAATCACGTATAGATACTCCTAAATCTCAAACCTGTTCATCGACTTTACCGCATAGTCAGCTGCTCTGGCAGTCAACGCCATATAAGTTAGTGAAGGATTCTGGCAGGAAGTTGATGTCATACATGCACCATCAGTAACAAATACATTTGGACAAGCATGAATCTGATTCCATTTGTTTAGAATGGATGTTTTGGGATCAAGTCCCATCCTCGCTCCACCCATTTCATGAATATCCAAGCCAGGCGCCTGCGAAGAATCGTTTACCTTGATGTTCTTGAAACCCGCTTCATCAAACATCTGACTCATCTCTGCAACGTAATCCTTTTTCATCAATGCATCGTTCTCATCATAATCCACAGAAATATTTAAAAGAGGAACACCCCAGTTGTCTTTTTTACTTTGATGTAAACTCACGAAGTTGCTTTCTTTTGGAATGGTTTCTCCCATCATATGCGAGCCAACGTGCCAAGGTCCCAGCGGTGGATTCAAGATGTTCTTTTTTAGGTTTTCTCCTACTCCGGTCATATCCCGCTCGTTGGATCTATGTGCACTAAAGCCTGCAGCATAGCCTCTTTTAAAATTAGTTTCCTGTTTATATACATTCCGGAACCTAGGAATATAGCCACCTCCTGCCGGATTTCTGCCATCCGTAGAAAACTGTTTCATACCATCATACTCCGCACTGATGCGCGCACTGTAATTGTGGAAGGCTACGAATTTACCAAGCTGACCGTTGTCGTTTCCTAATCCGTTCGGAAAGCGTGTTGACTTGGAATTCAAAAGAATAAGGTTCGTATTTATTGCCGCCGCATTAACAAAGATGATTTTGGCATAAAACTCCATTTCCTCTTTTGTATTTGCATCAACAACCCGAACGCCTGTAGCCTTACCCAGTTTATCATCGTAAATCACAGATTCCACGACCGAGAATGGCCTTAATGTAAGATTGCCAGTTTTCGCAGCCCAGGGCAGCGTAGATGCATTACTACTGAAATAGCCTCCAAATGGACAGCCGCGTTGACAAAGTATTCGATTCTGACATTTTGCGCGTCCCTGGTCAAAATGGATCTGGTTGGGTTTAGAAAGGTGTGCACAACGTGCGCTTATCACATGACGGTTCGGATATTTGTTCTTTACAAATCCCTTGAAATAATCCTCTACGGCATTCAAGGGGTAACCCGGTAAGAACTCCCCGTCAGGAAGTTCTTTCAGCCCATCTTTGTTTCCAGCTATCCCCGCAAACTTCTCTGCATAACTATACCAAGGTGCAAGGTCTTTATACCGTATCGGCCAGTCTACAGCAAAGCCGTCTCTAGCGGGTCCTTCAAAGTCAAAATCACTCCAACGCTGCGTTTGGCGCGCCCATAGCAGAGATTTGCCGCCAACCTGATAACCTCTGATCCAGTCAAAAGGCTTTTCCTGAACATAAGGATGCTCGTGATCTTTGACTACAAAATGCATAGCATCCTCCCTAAAGATATAACAGCGACTCGCTATTGGATTCTCCTTCTGAATGGCTAACGCAGGTTCACCGCGGTGTTCAAATTCAAATGGGTATTTATTTGTCGTTGGATAATCTTTTATATGCTGTACATCACGTCCACGTTCCAGAACGAGCGTTTTAAGGCCTTTCTCTGTAAACTCTTTGGCTGCCCAGCCACCGCTTATCCCGGATCCAATTACGATGACATCGTAGGTATTCGTTTTTTTACTTTCTGTATTAATATTTGACATGGTTCAGTTTAAAGTTAAGCTGCTTTTACAGGAAAATAACCATTGTAGCGCCCTGGAACGAGCTCCCACTTGATTAGGTTGGTCATAACATATTTAGAATTCAGGTAACCACCAACAGTTCGGCCTTTCATAATCTCATAAAACTTACCCAATGCAGGTGGCACCTGTTTGTCGTTTTCAATTGCAAGTAAGAGCTCCTGCCGCTGTTGCACCGCTAGCTTTTGAAATGATTTGCCATACTTATCCTGGGCGACGTCACCGATATCAGAAAGCCCTTTCATAAATAGCTTTTGATCTTCCTTTTCATATAGGTCATCAAGCATTTTAAGCACGAAAAGGTGAAGGTTCAGTTGCTTGGCGCCGGGGGTGTCCGTAGCAGGTATGATGGTTTCAGCAATTTCGGCAAGAAGATGTTCCTGGTCCAAACTAACGTCTAAATTGGTCAAGGCAATTGATGACTTACCTGATTCCTTTAAACAGGAAGGAAGCAAGGCTATACCTCCTGCCATAATTAGAATTTGTTTGATTGCAAAACGGCGTTCCATATGGTTTAAATTTGGTAAGGCTAAATTACTGTTATCTTTGACAAAATCAAGAACGTTATTTAAGCCCTATGCATTCCCCTAGATAATTCATAGTTTGGCGCTGACCTCACTAAAACGGATTGTGTGTGCTATCTTTGTGCAGCGCTTCTCCCATTAATTTGTCCTCCGGTGAATAATTTTCCAAAACCAGCAAACGAACAAGAACGCCTGAACGCGCTAGCAGAATACGAAATATTGCAATCGCTAAGCGAGCAAGAATATGACCGTATAGCAGAACTAGCTGCAGTGATCTGTGAAGTGCCTGTGGCTTTCATTGCGCTTGTGTCCGCAGAAGAACTGTGGTTCAAAGGTAAAACGGATTCAGCCCTGTGCAAAATTCAACAGGCATACTCTTTCTGCCGCTATACCATCCTCGAAGACCGATACCTGGAAATACCAGATACAGTTCATGATGAGCACTTCGAAAATCTTGATGCTAATGCCGAAGAACAAATCATAAGATTTTATGGCGGATACCCGATAATGGATCCAAAAGGCTATGCACTTGGCACAATAAGCGTCATTGACCATAAGCCTGGTAGTCTCTCAAGCAGTCAGCGACAGGCATTAAAGTTACTTGCGGAGGAGGTTATGATTTTGATTCTTCAAAGAAGGCAACAAAAAGAATCGGAGACTGGAAGCGCATTTACAGAGAAGCAGCTCAGGCCGGAAAGATTGGCTGCAAGTGACCGTAAATTCAGATCATTTTTCGAAAACTCTCAAGGGGTAATGTTTACGCATGATTTAAAAGGAAATTTTTTGTCTGTCAATTCTGCTGGAGCCACTACCTTAGGCTACACGGTGGCGGAGATTTCCGGAATGCGCCTTTTAGACATCATTCCACCT
>JAQBOT010000400.1 GCA_028287885.1 Pedobacter sp. | reverse complement strand
AAAAAGCACTGGAAAGCACGTCTTGTTGCAAGTTGGTGGCAATTGGTGCATTTGGTGCATTCGTTTCCATGATTTGGTGCAAAAAACACCAGAATTGAAAGATTACATCAACAACAATTATGAATTTGTCTTGGTTAACTATAGCCCTGAAGCTAAGAATACCGCTGTTCTAAACAAGCTTGGCAACCCAGGCCGCTTTGGCTACCCGAACTTTGTTGTTCTTGATGGTGATGGAAAGGTACTTCACATTCAGGATTCAGGCGCATTGGAGCGCGATAAAGAAGAAACCGCAAAAGAAGGCAAGGGCCATAACGTAGCTAAGACCCTTGATTTCTTAAAGAACTGGAATTACGCTGCTGTTCATTCTTCAGCAAAGTAACCGAAATCTATATTATTCACCATCTCCATATTTGAAGAAGGTGTTTACCCCAACGGGAAGCTTTCCGTTGGGGATAATTTGATTGTTTATCACCGCGGCGGCAGCTTTCTGCATGAAATCTTCTTTCTGGTAAGCCACAATCAGTGCCTTGCTATTCTCCAATCCCGGCAAAGCGGATAAGTTATAGGGGTTAGCAAATAATGCGAAAACAGCATTCTTACCAACCATATCCTGAATGAACATCTTTATATCTGCTGTAACTGGCATTCCATTTCCAGGTCTGTTGCGTGTATCATGGATACCAATAATTACTTGTTCATAGCCTTCAAGTTCTTTTGTCAGGTTTGCAATTGCGACAGCGCTTGCCGTTTTGTCTAGATTGATAATAACATTATTTGTATAGTGTTGTGCCAGCTCTTTCTGGAAGGTCGTTGCTGTTGGTGTACCGATGCTGATTATTGCGGTTCTTTTTTCCGGCGCAAGCGTTCGCACATATTGCTTTCCGCGCAATGCAGTCATCGAGGCATTTGCTAAAGTTTGCACCAAGGCCTTACTTTCCGGCCTGTTTACTTCAGCAGCGACGTTCGTAAGATTGAATAATGGCCTTTCGCTTAGCCCTGCAAAATACTTGGCCATTAAGATCTTTTTCACACTCTCATCAATACGGTCCATACTGATGCGTCCCTGTCGCACCGCTTTTCGGACCAGTTTTATTCCGCGCGCACTATTCTCTGAAAGCTCCAGAATGTCATTACCAGCCTCAACAGCCATCACATCGGCTTCTCCATCTTTAAAGAATTTTACTACCCCTTTCATCTCCATAGCATCTGTAACCACCAGACCCTTGAAGCCAAGTTGCCCTTTTAAGATATCAGTGATGACCGGCTTTGACAATGTCGATGGCAAATGTGGCGTATTATCCAGGGCAGGAATTTGTAGATGCGCAACCATAATTCCAGATGCACCCTCCCGAATCAATTCCCGAAAAGGATACATCTCCAGACTGTCTAATCTTGCCCTGCTGAAGTTAATCTGCGGCAAGTCCTGATGGGAGTCGACGTCCGTATCTCCGTGTCCGGGAAAATGCTTCAACGTAACCAAGAGGCCACCATCTTGCATCCCCTTCATGTATGCAGCAGCTTTGATTGCTACATTATATTTGTTCTCTCCGAAAGAACGATAGTTAATTACCGGGTTCTTCGGGTTGTTGTTGATATCTACATCCGGCCCAAAGTTCATCTGCATTCCCAGCCGTTTAAAGTCTTGAGCAACTTGCAATCCCATGTTATAGATTAAAGACGTATCCTGTATTGCGCCTAAGGCCATCTGGTAGGGGTAAGAAACTGTACTATCCAGTCGCATCCCCAAGCCCCATTCGCCATCAAGTGCAATCAACAAGGGCACACGTGTAACCTGCTGATAACTACTGGTTAGGTTCAATTGTCTCCCCGGACCTCCCTGAAAAAACACTAAACCACCAATTTTCTGCTTCTTAATAACTGTAGCAATGGAATCTTCATATACTTTGCCGGCGTTAGTCAAAGCCCTTACGAAAAACATTTGCGCAATCTTCTGCCGCTTATTGAGCTTATTGAACACAGAATCCACCCAAACGTTCGGCTCTTGCAAACTTTGCAAATAGGCCTTGTTCTGTGCTTTTGTACTGTATGACCCGGCTGAACAGATAATCAGCAGGAGGATAACTTTTTTAAAATTCATTGATTTGTGTGTTCTTAATCGTGCTACTTAACAAAGAGAGGGCCTAAGATACCTTTGATATTAGATTTTAGCAATTCCAGCTGAAATCCCCCTTATTTAAAAAGAATCTAAATAAGTCTTGTTAATGTAAAAGTCACTTGTATCTTTGCGCTTAATTAGAATCAATCTTAATAGGCATGCACATTCATTTACCTAAATTCCATACTGCGCTTATACTCACAATTTGCTTATACCAAAGCATAGCTTTCGCGCAAAGCACCAAAGGAAATATTTCTGGGACAGTTCACAGCAACGATGGCAAGCCAGCGTCAGACGTTTACATCATGTTAAAGAACAGTGATAAGGGAACCACAACAGAAGAAAATGGAAGCTTTCAAATCAAGAACCTCAGAGCTGGCGACTATATAATGCGGATAGCCGGCATCGGCATCGTTGCCGAAGAGCATACCATCACAGTTTCTGCCGGTAAAACTTTACAACTCGACTATGCTGTAGTCCCGACTACTTCAAGACTCAATGAGGTAATAGTTAAAGGATACAAAACACCCAATCAAAAGCCGGTTAAGCTTGGTAAGATCTCCATTCCGCCTAGAGATCTTCCCCAGGCCGTACAGATTATTGGTTCAGAGGTAATCCAAGATCAGCAGTCTAATCGCCTCAGCGACGTACTTAAGAATGTAAACGGAGTTGCTTTTGGTGAGAACCGCGGCGGCGTGAGTGGAGAAACCTTCTTTGCCCGGGGTTACAGTTTAGGCACAAACAATGTCTTCAAGAATGGAGTGCGCGCAAATAGCGGAGGAATGCCGGAAGTCAGCACACTTGAGTCGGTTGAGGTACTCAAAGGTAGTGCAGCCTTGTTATACGGCGGTGTTACAGGAGGAGCTGTGGTTAACATGGTAACAAAAAAACCGAAGTTTAACTATGGTGGCGAAGTGTCTATGCGCACTGGAAGTTACGACTTCTATAAGCCTACAGCAGATATATATGGGCCAATCACCAAGAATTTGGCATTCCGTTTAATCGGATCTCTGGAAGATGGGGGCAGCTATCGCAATAATGTGACTGCCAGCCGTACTTACATCAACCCCTCTTTACTGTATAATCTGGGCAAAAACACCGAGATCCTTCTACAGGGCGACTACCTGAAAAGCGATTATACACCTGATTTTGGAATTGGAAGTGTAAACAACAAGATTGTCGATCTGGGAAGAAGTACCTTCATAGGAACACAGTGGGCTTACAACAAAACCAGCACGACTACTGCCCAACTGAATCTAACACACAAGCTTACTGACTCTTGGAAACTAAATGTTCTTGGATCCCTGCAAGCTTACAACCGAAATTACTTTTCTTCTGAACGCCCGGCTGCCGACAGCGCTGGCTATTGGAACCGCGCGCTAACACGCTCAAAGATCAAAGAGTTTACATACAACCAGCAAATCAATATCAACGGTTCTCTTAATACTGGTTCTGTAAGCCACATGCTGCTAATTGGCATGGATGCAGACCAATCCAATACATCTACTTACGGGTTCAATAACCCGAATTCGTTTATCGTGCCGGTTACGAACACAAAGTATTATGATCGCGTAAATATTACTGATCCCTCCAGCTTCTCCATTCCTTCGAACTTTGCAACACCAGATACCTACCTGATCAGCGACACTTATGCTCCAATCTATCGAATGGGTGCCTTTGTTCAGGATTTAGTAACTGTAACGGAGAAGTTTAAGGTACTGGCAGGTTTACGGTATACTTTCCAAAAAACTCCGCGAACCATTCTAAGCGACTACCAAACCAGGCAATCAACCATTAACAGCAATGGTATCGATAAATCGAAAACCGAAGCGGCTATTTCTCCTAAAATGGGATTGATTTACCAGCCTACCAGAAGCACTTCACTCTACCTAAGCTATGCAAACAACTTTACATCGAATACAGGAATAGATATCAACACGAATGCACCAATGGCCCCTTCGATCATCGACCAGTATGAAGCTGGCGTTAAAAACGACTTCCTTAACGGCAGGCTTTCCGCTAATGTTACCTGGTACAGAATCATCAACAACAAATATGCTCAAATAGCAGAACTTGACGCAACAAAAAAGGAATTCAGTGGTAAAAGTGCTAGTGACGGTGTTGAAATTGATCTAAGCGGAACCATTGTTGATGGTTTAAACTTCCTTGCAGGCTACAGCTACAACTACATGCGTTATACCAAAACAAATACCATCGGTATTGTTGAAGGGCAACGTCTCGTTGGCACAACGAAAAACACAGCGAACGGAACCTTATTCTATACCGTTAGAACAGGTCGTGCGAGGGGATTGAAGCTAGGGGCATCTGCTTTTTATACAGGGAATCGAAATGGTGGATATAACGATAAAAAAGATGGTTCGGCAAGTCGCCTGATCCCTTTGAGCGCTTTTACAACGTTTGATCTTTCTGCGGGGTACAGCTTAAACAAGTTCTCCATACTAGCGAAAGTAGCTAACCTTACAAACGAGTTAAACTATTTTGTTCATGAAAACTACAGCGTTAACCCGATTGCACCAAGGCAGTTTATGACAACACTGGCATATAAGTTTTAATTCGCGCATGCCTAAGGCTTTCATTGCCGAATATAGTACGGCTACTTGTACCAAAAAGAATACAGTTATTCACAAAAAGACAATTTTTTAAGCTAATAAGATTCACTGTGATCAAATGGCGACAATGCCTGAAACACTCTGTTATTTAGTAAGTTATAACTCGCTGCTATAAAAACAAATCTCACATTGGCACACTTCTTTCATATGCCCCATTAAAACACAAACAAATGAAAAAATTATTCATCATTGCTGCCGGTCTATTTATTGCAGGCGCGGCAAATGCACAGAGCCCGGTAAGATTCGGAATTAAGGCAGGCGTAAACATCGCTAACATCATCAAGGATAACGGAAACAACGATTTCAATACAGAAGGAAAGACTGGCTTCAATGCTGGTTTAACTGCAGACATCAAATTGGTTGACGGTATCGCATTCACACCTGAAATTCTATATGCGCAAAAAGGGTATCAATTAACAAGTGGAAGCAACACATATAAAAGAACGACAAACTTTATTGACGTCCCAATTTTAGCTTCCATTAGACTAGCAAGCCCGTTAAACCTTGTTGTTGGTCCGCAGGTTTCATTTTTAATGTCTACTAGCGACAAGTATACTAATAATTCGAGTACAGTAACAGTAAACAACAATGATTCTGATAACTTCAGAAAAAGCTTGTTGGGCGGTGTTGTAGGTTTAAGATACGACTTAACAAATAACATCGACGTACATGGTCGTTATGCACTTGATTTCCAGAAAAACAATGAAAATGGAACTAGTGAAACACCAGAATTTAAAAACCAGGTATGGTCATTTGGTTTAGGCTATAAGTTCTAATACCATTACCTTCTTATGTGGGAACCGCACCCCGACGGCTTTAGTTAGCCGCGGGGTGTTTTGTTTTAAAACAATTTAATCCCAAGAATACTTTTATCAACATGAAACTCATTCAAGCACTTATTGGAGGCTTTGCTGGCGCGATAGCCCTTAATTTACTTCATGAAACGGTAAGACAATTTGATTCCAAAGCACCCAGGGTAGATCTGGTAGGCGAAGAAGCGTTAACAAAGGGTTTGTCTGCCATCGGCATTGATCCACCTACAGGAAATAGTCTATATGCCGCAACAATGGCTGGAGATGTAATTAGCAACGGCATTTACTATTCCGCTATAGGACTTGGAAATCCAAAATACATCTGGCTTCGTGCGGCAGTTACAGGAATTTCTGCCGGCGTTGGTGCGTTAACATTGCCAAAACCCATGGGTCTGGATGACACACCAGTAACACAAACAGAAAAAACTGGGGCACTTACGGTAGCCTGGTACCTATTTGGTGCACTGGTAACTGCAGGTGTACTGAGCAAACTCCAACACAAAAACCTATAGGCTTTTTACCCATGGAAACCGTAACCGTTATTATTGAAACGCCAAAAGGTAAAGGTTTGAAGTACGACTTTGATCCTAAAACCGGATACATCTTTCTCAAGAAGATCATGCCTGCCGGATTGGTCTTCCCTTATGATTTTGGTTTTGTTCCGGGAACCATTGGCGAAGATGGTGATCCAATAGATGTGATCGTCATCTCTGAAGTGGAGTCATTTCCTGGATGTGCTATGGAATGCCGGATTATAGGCGCAATTAAAGCAAATCAGCAGGAACGAGACGGTGAAGAGATGCGTAATGACCGATATGTTGCTGTTCCCGTAGTTTCAGAGCTATATGCAAGCGTTAACGAGTTAAGTCAATTTCCGAAGGAGATTATTGCTCAGTTGGAAGTATTTTTTGAAAACTACAATGCGCAAGCAGGCAAAAAGTTCAGTGTTCTTGAACGCACAACTGCAAAGAAATCAATGAAGATGCTTGAAGATAGCAGGCAGAACCAGGAGCTAAACAAGCTAATACAGATCTACTTGCCCAGCAATAAGCCAGATGGCAAGCCTTTTTCCGATGCCTTGTTCAAGAAAGTTAAAGCCGAATTAACTGAAAAGTTTGGAGGTCTGACCATGTATACCCGAGCACCAGCAAAGGGATTATGGAAAGAAGATGATCAACATACCGTTTCTGATGACATTATCATCTTCGAAATTATGGCGCCAGATCTAGATTTAGCGTTCTGGGAGAACTATAAAACTAAATTGAAAAAGGACTTTAAGCAAGAGGAGCTATTGATTAGGTGTTCTTCAATCACTGTTGTATAGTCCAATACCGTAAATTCCTTTGAAAATGACAAACCTTAACGCATTCAATAACATCGATTCTTAATCAATTTAATGATCTTTGCAAAAAATTAATGATCACCCCCAAATTATAGTACAAAAATGAATATTGAAACCAGAAAACTTACACTGGAAGATTATGATGACCTGAAATCGTCTATGGAGCAGGCATACGATACTCTTGGTGGCCAGATCTGGAGCAAGGATAGCATTGCTAAGCTCCTGAAAATATTTCCGGAAGGCCAGCTTTGTATTGCTGTTGACGAAACGGTTGTTGCTTGTTCACTATCGCTGATCGTTAATTATGATGAGTATGGCGATAAGCATACTTACAAGATGATCACTGGTAATTATACCTTTTCTTCACATACCCCGAACGGGGATACCCTTTACGGAATAGAGATCTTTGTTTCACCCGAATTCAGGGGACTAAGGCTTGGCCGCAGGTTATATGAAGCAAGGAAAGAGCTTTGTGAAACGCTTAACTTAAAAAGTATCATTGCGGGCGGACGTATACCAGGCTATCATGCCTTTGCAGATACGCTAACCCCGAGACAATATATCGACAAGGTAAAAACGAAAGAAATATACGATCCTACCCTAACGTTTCAGATTTCTAACGATTTCCACGTCAGGAAGGTGTTAACAAATTATCTTCCCGGTGACCACGAATCTAAAGATTTTGCTACCCTGATCGAATGGAACAACATCTATTATCAAGGGGTTGAAGCGACAGCACGTTCGGCTAAAAACATTCGAATTGGGCTTGTTCAATGGCAAATGCGCCATTTCCCGAACATAGAAGCCTTTTATGAACAGGTTGAATTTTTTGTTGATGCAGTAAGTGGATACAAGTCCGACTTTATTATGTTTCCCGAATTCTTCAACACGCCACTTTTACAGCCTTACAACCATTTACCCGAGATTGAAGCCATGCGTAAGCTGGCAGAGATGACGCCAGACATTGTACTTAAAATCCAGGAGTATGCAGTTTCCTACAACGTAAACGTAATTGCAGGTACTATGCCGATCCTGGAGGACAACAAGCTTTATAATGCCAGCTACCTTTGCCACAGAAGCGGTAAAACAGAGGAGTATCGTAAAGTACACATTACGCCGAATGAGCAAAAATATTATGGTATGCTTGGCGGTGATAAGATCCAGGTTTTTGATACGGACTGTGGCAAAATCGGCATACTGATCTGTTATGATGTAGAATTTCCGGAACTAAGCAGAATACTAGCTGACCAGGGTATGCAGATGCTTTTTGTCCCCTTTCTTACAGATACGCAAAATGGTTATACCCGTGTACGCCATTGTGCACAAGCCAGAGCAATTGAGAATGAATGCTACGTAGCGATTGCCGGTTGTGTGGGGAACTTACCGAAAGTGAATAACATGGACATTCAGTTTGCACAATCTGGGGTTTTCACACCGTCTGATTTCGCTTTTCCGACCAATGCGGTTAAAGCGGAAGCAACGCCGAATACAGAAATGGTGCTCGTAGTTGATTTAGACCTCCACCTGCTGGATGAACTTCACCATTATGGAACGGTTAAAACCATGACCGACCGAAGATCTGATCTTTACGAGGTAAAACTGCTGAAGTAGGTCTAACTCCATAGCTGCGTTAATTTAGCTATGAAAGACGTTCTGATTACACAAGCCCGAAGCAGGGCGCAGACAGGGATCAAACAGGGCCTAAACAGGGCCAAATGCCTTGTCTACCCCCAGGTTGGGGCTTGTGTGATGTCAGAGTATTAAAAAACTTGTCGCAATTAATCACCTAGATTGCTGCATAACTTACCTGCGTAATTTTCATTTATTTAGTTAAATTAGATTAGTGTTTCACAGTTTAAACCTAAATGCACATACCATGGTAACAATGCAAAAAATCACCACAAATCTCTGGTTTAATGACCAGGCTGTGGAGGCCGTTAAATTCTATACCTCTGTTTTCAAGAATTCAAAGATTGGCAAAACCACACGCTACGGCAAAGCTGGGTTCGAATTTCATCATAAACCCGAAGGAACACCCATGACCATCGAGTTTGAAATAGAAGGCCAGAAATTTGTTGCCTTAAATGGTGGCTCCGAATTTAAGTTTAACGAAGCGGTATCTTTTATTGTGAACTGTGACACTCAGGAAGAAATAGATTATTATTGGTCTAAGTTGGAAGTAAATGGTGATCCGAATGCACAAATGTGCGGCTGGCTTAAAGATCAATTTGGGGTATCGTGGCAGGTTGTACCAAGCAGCTTGTCGAGCATTTTATGTGACCCGGAGAAAGCCGAACTTGTTATGACAGCTTTGTTTACCATGAAGAAACCAGATATTGCAGCCTTACATCAGGCATACAAAGGAAAAACAACCGCCATTGCATAAACAATTGCGCGAAATATATCCAATTTAATCGGGCGTCTTTTAATCTCCGGGGTCATAAATAACAGGCTACCTGGCATTTTCATTTTAAAATGGATGCTATAGATATTCGGCTGTCGCTATAAAATATTAACATTTAAACATACCTTCGGGTAGTTTTGATGTTGTAATAAAATTTATGATCCCCGGAATGCGCTCGCTCCTTTTTGCTTTTTTACTGATCATAACAAACATCACCTTCGGATTCTCTCAACAGGTTAGAATAAATCTGACCACCTTAAACAGCAGCAATCCTATTTCACAAAATACCATTCAGGTAATTTTCAAAGATTCTTACGGCTTTATGTGGTTTGGAACTCAGGATGGCCTGAATAAGTTTGACGGCTATCAACTGCAAGTTTACAAGCACAACGAGAGGAATCCAAATACCTTGCCCTCAAATAATATAACGAAGATTGCAGAAGACGCAAGTCTAAATATTTGGGCAGGTACCAGGAAAGACGGTCTTAGTAAATTCGATCGTAAAAATAGACGCTTTATTAACTTCAAGCACAATCCGGCAGATGCCAATTCATTAAGCAACAACAACATATCCGTCTTATTTAGGGACAAGCAATCAAATTTATGGGTAGGAACAGAAAGTGGGTTAAACTTATTTAATGCCAAAACCAACACCTTTAAACGATTTTATGCAAGCGATAAAAATGACAATACGCTTAGCGATTCCAAGATACTATCCATATATCAGGATTCAGAAGGAAAGATCTGGGTAGGAACTGCAAATGGGTTGAATTTATTCGATCAAAAAACCGGAGGATTCACACGTTATCTACCGAAACCTGCGGTTAACAATGACGGGGATAATTCGATGAATTCCATAATTGAAGACGAGCAACATAATTTGTGGATCGGTACAAACCTTTCATTGTGCAGCTTCAACAAGCAAAGCAAACAGTTTAAGACTTATACAATTGAACCAGATAGGTTCTCAGCGCGAGATGAAAACCCAATCTATTGTCTGGAAAAAACGTTTAACAACCAGTTCTGGCTTGGAACCAAAACCACCTTACAGCTTTTTGATGCTAGTAAGAAGAAACTGGTAACCCTGTCAGATGAATCGGGTAGAAAAACGAATCTGCCCAATGACGGAGTCTATGCCTTGCTAGAGGATAATACCAACAGGTTATGGATTGGCACAAGTAGCCAAGGAGTTCTGAAGTACGACAGAAATCTTACCGCATTTCCTTCTTATAATGCCTCTCCCATATCCAGGACTTCCGTGGAGAATATAATCCGGGCCCTGGCTGAAGATGAGAAGCAAAACTTGTATGTAGGGACTGATGCCGGTTTAAGCTACTACAACCCTGCAACACAACAAACAAAAATTTATAAGCATGACCGCAAAAACAGTGGCAGTCTACTAAGCAATTTTACGTCGGCGCTACTAGTCAGCAAACGAAATAAAGCAGTTTGGGTGGGAACATACTCGTCCGGACTAGATCGTTTGGTCCCGGGATCAGGTAAGTTTACACATTACACGTCGGGCAAGAAAACACAGGATTTGAGCAGCAACGCCATTGATATTCTGTTCGAAGACCGCAAAGGCAACATTTGGGTTGGAACAAATAGAGGAGGTATAAATGTCATCCATCCGACATCTAAAGCGATTACCAAGTACACGAATGACCCAAAAAACCCGAATAGCCTTTGTGATAATGTAGTTATGGCATTCCAGGAAGATCGCGATGGAAATATGTGGATAGGCGGTTATTCGAATGGTATCAGCATATATAATCCTTCTACAAAGACCTTCAGGCAGATCAACACAAGAAACAGCAAGCTGAGTTCTGATATCATCAGTGTCTTACATCTAGACAAGAAAGGTAATATGTGGATAGGCACCTTGGAAGGTGGTTTAAACTGCTATAATCCCGTTACAAAAACATATCGGATCTTCTCAGAGCAAAACGGATTCATAAACAATGCAATTAATTACGTTGATGAAGACAACAGAGGAAATATATGGGTAAGCACAAATCAAGGGATTAGCTGCTTAGATCCGAATACAGGGAAGAGTAAGAATTTTGGTATTGAAAACGGGCTTCATGCACTGGAGTTTAATATTGCATCTGGCACGAAATTGAAATCAGGCAAAATCGTCTTTGGAGGCATAAATGGTTATAATATAGTAGAACCAGAAAGCATAACCAAAAACATCCATATACCTGCGGTCGTATTTACTGGCCTTGAAGTACTAAACAAGGTTGTTAAAGTGGGTACAAAGGACTCCATCCTGAAGCATAATTTGTTAATGACCAAGGCTATAACCCTGAGTTTCAAGCAATCTGTTTTTAAAATTATTTATTCCGCCTTAGACTACACAATGCCCAGCAAAAATCAGTTTGCCTATATGCTTGAGGGCTTCGATGAGGGCTGGAATTATGTTGGAAACCAAAGGGAAGCAACGTATACCAACCTAAATCCGGGAACTTACAAGTTCAAAGTAATAGCAGCAAACAGTGATGGCGTATGGAGCAAGGTGCCAAAAACGATGGAGATAACTATTGTCCCCGCCTTCTGGATGACCTGGTATTTTAAAATCTTCGTTTCTCTTCTGCTAGCGGCAGCGATATACGGCTTCTACAAGTACCGGATCAGCTATGTAAGAAAACACAACGCGAGGCTTGAAAGGTTGGTTAAAAAAAGAACGCGGAAGATTGGCGCTCAGGCAGAACACCTGCAGAAGCTTAATGCGGTTTTGCAATCTCAATCTGAAGAAGTACAGGCGCAAACAGAGAAACTTCAGGTACAATCTGAAGAACTCCAATCACAGTCAAATGAACTTCAGGCGCAGACTACGGAATTAAATGTAAAGTCAAGAACTTTAGAGGTGCTAAACCTCGAGCTACAAAATCAAAAGGATGAAGAGCAAAAGGCAAGATTGATGGCGGAGGAAGCGCGGCAAGCGGCAGACAAGGCAAATTTGGCAAAAAGTACCTTTCTGGCTACAATGAGCCATGAGATACGCACGCCATTGAATGGTGTATTGGGCATGGCTTCATTACTGGCGCAAACCGACCTTGATGCAGAACAGGTAGAATATACGAC
>JAQBOT010000359.1 GCA_028287885.1 Pedobacter sp. | reverse complement strand
AAGTAAAAACATGGCCTGTACTGGCCATCATCACGATCATAAGCTTAGGACTTTTTCTTTATACCTCCATTGCTTACCCGAAATAAGGCTTTTATCTTCTACCAACGAGAGCCTGGGAGTTGGCTGCGGGAGGTTTGCTTGCGGCCACAGCTGCTCAATTGCGCGCTTTGCTTGGTGCTGCAAGCCGGAATCTACTATCGATACTTGGGCTGATCTTCATACTGGCATCCTACTTTCTTTTTCCATCCACGCAGGTCATCAGTATGGCTAGTGTCCTTCCGGTACTCGGCGCTGTGCTTTTCATCGGCTTTGCCTCCGCAGACAATATCGCCGGTAGGCTACTAAGCAACAAAGTGCTGGTATTTGTAGGAAAGATATCCTATTCACTCTATCTCTGGCATTGGCCGGTAATTGTGCTCGCCAGGCATTACGGAGGATTGGCCCATTACAGCCGAACTGAGTATCTAGCCTGGATTGTAATCATCATCTCTGTCTTATCCCTTGCCTCTTACCTGCTTGTTGAAATTCCCACACGAAAGTTTAAGCCGATATTAAGCCTGGTCACGTTCCTATTTGTAATCTGTCTTTCGCTAATTGCTGTTTTTCGGTCAGACCTGGTTAAGGCTAACTATCCGCTGGTTTTTAATACGACGAAGTTCTATGGGCTTTACTACAACATAAACCCTCATGTTTCGACAACCTGGCAAACAAAACAGTCAGATCGAGCCGGAGTACAAGTGCCTTTACAAAAGCCGTCATTTAAAGCCACCTATGCGCATGGCGGAATTCCTGCAGGAAAAGGGAAGGGAAATCCTTCAATGGTACTCCTGGGCGATTCACATGGGGGAATGTGGGCAAGGGTGGTCGACGAGATTGGGTCAGAATTAAATATCAAAGCATCCATTTATACCATTAATGGCACGAGTCCATTGTTTAAAATACCTTACAAAGAAGACCCATCGGCAGACATAGGCGCCTTTACCAATGAACAATGGAAGATCTATGCCAAAGGCCTGGTGCATAATTTAAATACCTGGAAGCCGAAAGTGCTGATGGTTTCCTGCAGATGGTCAATCCGTTCAGCTGCAGATTTCCATAATTTAGAAAGTTTAATTTCATTAGCGGGTCAAAATGGAACCTCTGTTATACTACTCAATGAACAGCCTGATGTTGTGGAAATAGAGGACTATAACGCTACCCAATACTTAAGTTTCCTCGGCCTTAGACCAAATGGGAAAGCACAGTACCTCCCCTTGGCTGCAAATGATAGTGTTCAGGTGAGCAATGCTGAACTAAACGTGTTTGCTTCGAAATTTAGCAACTGCAAGGTTGTTGACGTCAATAGGCTATTCCGGAAGAACAACAAAGTTATGGTGCTCAAGGATAAGTCGGTCTTGTACTTTGATGATGATCATTTAAGTTACCAGGGTACTTTAGTTGCCAAACAGTTAATAAAAAATGCAATATCGGAAGCAGAGCAGCGCCATTCCTAGGTTTTTATTTTTATACTTGATTACAATTGAGTTAACTGCCCTTGAAATTCATTAAGAATACGTCCAGATTAAAGCAACTCGAAGACGCTACACTGATCGCCCAATACAAAGAAACGGGCGACCTGGAGATCCTGGGTGTACTCTACAACCGATATATGCACCTGGTTTTCGGGGTTTGCCTGAACTATTTAAAAGAAGAAGAGCAGAGCAAGGATGCCGTAATGCAAATCTTTGAGGAGTTAATTGTGAAGGTACGGGCACATGAAATCCAGAACTTCAAAAGCTGGCTGCATGTGTTGTGCAGAAACCATTGTTTGATGCTCTTAAGAAAAGCTTCCAAAAACAATATGGTCTCCCTGGACGAAAGTTTTGTGGAAAACGTCGATTTTATGCATCTTGATATAGACCATGCGAAAGAGCAGCAGCTTCTGGTAATGGAAAGTTGTATGAAATCGCTTACTCCGGAGCAACGAACTTGTGTTGACCTTTTTTACTTGCAGGAGAAGTGTTATAAAGAGATTGCGGAGATTACCGGCTATGATTTGCTTAAGGTCAAAAGCTATATTCAGAACGGTAAACGCAATTTAAAAATTTGTATAGAGAAGAGCAGTGATAAATAACGATGCGGTAGATTTTGATGTGCTGGAAGACTACCTGGATGGTAAGCTTGACGCCAAAATGATGAATAGGGTAGAACGCGCTGCCCTGGAAGATCCCTTTGTGGCACAAGCATTGGCAGGGCTAAGTCAGTCGCCTAAGCGCTCACTACAATCCTTATCCTTGCTTCAAAAGGCACTGGAAAGCCGGATTGCAGAACACAAGGAGGATAAAAGCAAGTCCGTAATTACCTGGCAGCGCTTGAGTATAGCGGCAACAGCAGCAGTAATCTTTGTTGCTGTAACCATCATGTTTTGGATGCGCCAGAACAATAGTTTCAACCAGCTTGCAAAGCAATCCACAACAGTAGAAGTTAATTTGGATCCCTCGCATTCCATGGAGGCGATGAAGCCGGTCAATGGTTGGGCTGCGTTTTTTACCTATATAAACAAGAATAATAAACTAATTGCCGGCGGTAAGATTGGGAAATCTGTAGAACTTTCTTTTAAGGTAGATGAAAGTGGCAGACCTCATGCCATTGAGGTCGTAAATAGTCCCGGGAAGACGTATGGCGAAGAGTCTGTTCGTTTGCTTAAGACGGGTCCGGCATGGACAATTCCAGCCGACCCATCAAAAACTATGCGTGTTCACATTCAGTTTTAACCGCAGGAGTCTTCTAACAAATCCGACTTGTCTGTGGCAGCTAAGATTAAAACCGTGAATAATTAGAATAGAAAATATATTATCGTGTAAACCAGTGCGGCAAGCGTCGCCGAAACCGGGATAGTCAATATCCAAGCCCAAAGGAGACTCAGCGTAACACCCCAGCGAACCGCCGAGACACGTTTAAGTAAGCCTACGCCCACAATGGATCCAGTAATGGTGTGGGTAGTCGAGACAGGAATACCAAAATGCTCTGTAATCCCCAGGGTTATTGCGCCGGCACTTTCTGCTGCTACGCCCTCGAAAGCGTTCACTTTTGTAATCTTTGTACCCATCGTCTTCACGATCTTCCATCCGCCGCTCATTGTTCCTAGAGCTATTGCAGCATAACAGGAGATGGGAATCCATTCAGGCATATCGTCCCCAGGATTTAGGGCTTTTGCAGCAATCATGGCCACATAGATAATTCCCATCACTTTCTGCGCATCATTACCGCCATGCGTGAAACTCAAGGCAGCAGAAGAGACCAACTGCAGTCTTTTGAACCATTTATCAGCAGTTGACGGACGTGCATTCTTGGAAATGTACATGATGATTATAGAAATGATAACCGAGATGATCATTCCGATAATCGGGGCAAGAACAATAAAGGAGATCACCTTTAATATCGGCGTAAAGTTAACCGCAGCCAATGCACTGCTACCTACGGTAACAGCTTTCGCCATGCCGGCGCCTGCAAATCCGCCAATCAAGGTGTGTGACGAACTCGAAGGAATTCCAAACCACCAGGTAAATAAGTTCCATGTAACAGCAGCTATTAAGCCGGCGAGAATAACCTCTAAAGTTATAAATTGTTCAAATACCGTTTTGGCAATCGTGTTTGCCACTTTATGTTCCGTGAACACAAAATATGCAACCAAGTTAAATAGGGCTGCCCAGAGTACTGCCAGGAAGGGAGACAGAACCTTTGTAGAAACGATTGTTGCAATTGAATTGGCGGCATCATGAAAACCATTGATGTAGTCGAACCCAATAGCCAATATTATTACAACAACCAATAAGGGAGTTATCATTTTTTATGTATTAAGCGTTTTTAACCAAAATAGACTCCAGCACGTTTGCTGCATCTTCGCATTTATCTGTAGCCAGTTCCAGTGTTTGAAGCACTTCTTTCTGTTTAATAAGTTCGATGGCATTTGTCTCAAACTCAAATAAACGTGCAATGGCAAGATTACAAACGTAGTCTGCTTGATTTTCTCCGCTATTTATCCTTACGCAGGCATCAGCAATCACCCGGATATTTTTAAAGCTTCTTAATTCTTTGATCGCTTTTTCTAGGTCTGTACACATTTCAACAAGCAGTTCTGCAAGCTTGATCATTGCATCTCCGATGTTGGTGATGTTGTACAACTCAATGTTGCTGGCAGATGCATGGATGTAATCTGCAATGTCATCTATCGCACTTGCTAGAGAATGGATGTCTTCCCTGTCAAAAGGAGTAATGAAGTTCTTGCTAAGTTCCAGGAAGATTGAATGGGTAATATCATCGCCTACATGCTCTAATCTTTCCACTTCTTTGATATATTCCTTACGCTTGTCCATTTCGGTTGCACTTAATGCAAGCAACAGCGCTTCTGATATTTTTAGAACATTACTTCCAGCTTGTTCGAATAGGGGCTGGAATTTTTTGTCTTTAGGTGTAAAGAACTTAAACATGTTGTTCATTTATATGATTTTAATTTCTACGGTTTGGGGGCAAGTCTCTTCATTACAATAATAAACACTAATTGTTCAGCTTGCCGTTCAACCATAAATTATCCTACAAATGTATAAACACAATGTTAAGTTAATGTTAACTTATTCATTTGTCCTTTGGGCAACGGAAAGTTAGCTGTACTTCTGCAAGGTAAATGCGAAGGTGGTTCCGATCTGCAGTGTACTTCGCACAGAAATTATTTGCTGGTGAGCTTCCAGGATGTGTTTAACGATAGCAAGTCCAAGTCCTGTACCTCCAACTTCCCTGGAACGGTGTGAGTCTACGCGGTAAAAGCGTTCGAACAGACGAGGGAGTTGCTTTTCATCAATGCCGATTCCATTGTCCGTAACCTCAATCAAATACTGATCATGAAGTTCAAAGATCTTAATGGCCGTAAAACCATTCTCTCTTCCGTATTTAAGTGAGTTTTGTAGAAGGTTAAATAACACCTGGGATATCTTCTCCCGATCTGCACTTACATAGGCCGGATTCATGTATTTCTCTTTGAAAAACAACTTGATGTTGCGTTTTTTGGCTTTTTCTTCCAAACTATCCATTACTTCCTTAGCGAGAAGAACAACGTCGAACTTTTCATAATTGATCGGAATTTCACCACTTTCTAAACGTGAGATCGAATCCAAATCATCAATAAGATAGCTTAGACGTTCTACGTTTTTACTCGCTTTTTCAAGAAAACCTTTTGCCCTTTCCGGATCGTCAACAATGCAGTCTTTCAAGGTTTCCACGTAACCCTGTATCGCGAACAACGGCGTCTTGAATTCATGGGAAACGTTTGATAAGAATTCACGTCTGAATTGTTCTTGCTTCTTCAGCAAGTCAATTTCTTTCTTTTTTTCTCCTGCCCAGGCCTTTACTTCCTGTTCCACATCATTTAGAGGATCGGAACTTACGTATTCACCAATAGCTTCTTTTAGGTCCTTTCCAAGTTTTAAGTTGTGGATCAACTTATAAATTAAAGTGATTTTTGTGTAGATGTACTTTTCGAGCAAGTAGTAAAAAACAATGAAACTGGTCAGAAAGGATATACCAAACGACACCAGCATGTAGTACAAGCTTTGTTGAAAATGAAAATTTACCAGGCCAATTGAGAGCGCCACTGCAAATGCAGTAATTAAAACCAAAACACTTAATTTCATGCTAGCAATCTACGAAGTATATCTGTAAACTTAAATTCACTTTGATTTTATTCAAAAACAATCTTCTATTACCAACAGGGATACTTTTTTAAGTTGATAATATTCGATGATTTAACATCCGAATGGCATATAATATTCGCCACAGCAGAGGAATTTCGCGGGTTTGTGTTAGAAAAGATACAATAATCACCGGGCTTGCTTCAAAGTCGTTCAGGAAAAAACTTATACTTTCGCGGACACCAATATAAATCCTGTTAAAACATGAAAGTTAAAATTTTACTATTTCAACTTTTATTGTTTTGCCTGAGCCTGCACCTTAAAGCTCAAGACAAGACAATAAATGGAACCGTACTAGATGAAAAGCAAGCTCCAATTCCAGGGGCCGTCGTCACCGTTAAAGGCAGTAGCATTAAATCCGGAACGGACGCAGCCGGAAAATTTAAACTCGTTGTGCCCCCTTCGGCCAGTACGTTAGTTGTTTCCTTTATCGGTTATTCTTCACAAGAAGTTGCAATTGGCAGTTCGCCAATTCGTGTTAGCCTTCAACCAAGCAGCACATCGCTCGAGACTGTTAATGTGGTAGCGATTGGATATGGAACGCTAAACAAAAAAGAAGTGACCAGTGCCGTAACTCACTTGTCTTCGAAAGATCTATTAACCGTTGGCGGTAATGGTGCTCTAATGAGTGTACAAGGAAAGGTAGCTGGCCTTACCATAACCAATCAAGCACCTTCCGACCCGAACTCCGGCCCAACGATTCAGCTTAGAGGTGCGTCATCGAGATCTGCCGGACTGGGACCTTTGTATGTTATCAATGGGGTTGCAGGTGGAAACATCGACAACCTAAATCAGAACGACATTGAATCAATTGACGTTTTAAAAGGTGGTGCTGCTTCTGCCATCTATGGTACCCGAGGCAGTAATGGCGTTATTGTCATTACCACTAAAAAAGGTACTGGCCAGTCCCAAGTATTTTATGATGGATATGCAACGTTCGACCTACCGACGAATGGATTGAAATCACTATCCCGAGATGAGTTCCTCACACAAAACAGAGGTAAAGATTTCGGTGGTAATACAGATTGGCTTAAGGCAGTCAGTCGCGACTATGCACTTTCAAACAAACAAACCCTTCAAGCTTCTGGTGGTAATACTAAAACGAATTACCTACTCTCTTTCGACTATAGGAATGCAGAAGGACTTGATCTTAGGGCTTCCAAAATCGAATATGGTGCGCGTCTGAATCTAAGCCATACGTCTGATAATGATCTTTATACAATTACGGCAAGTATTGCGCCTAGAAACTTAAAGTCGAACAATGCGAGTAGGGATGCTTTCAACCGGGCTATTACTTTAAACCCCACCTATCCGGTTTATGATCCTGTAAACCCAATCCGATATTATAATGTAAATACCGGATTCAGCGGAGTCTACAATCCCGTTGAAGAGATGAATACGGTTCTAGATGGTACTGAAGGTAAGTACCTGGATTGGAATGCTGGCATCAAGCTTAACCTATTTAAGAATTTTTCAACTCAGGTAACGCTTGCGCAGCAAGGCAAAGACTTCTTCGATTATGATTTTACGCCTTCTTACAACACCAATTTGATCAATGCAAATGGAGGGAGGAGTTTCGCTTCCAGAAATTACAATAAGAGCGATCAAAAAAGTTTCGAGTGGATTGGTAATTATGCACTGACGACCGGTAAGCACAACCTAAAGGTGCTTGGTGGGTATTCATATTTTTACTTTAATGACTCCGGACTAGATGGCTCTAACCAGGGCTTTCCATCGGATGTGTTAACATACAACAATTTGGGCGCAGGGCTTTGGAACCTGGAAGAAGGTCAAAATAACGTCGGCTCTTTCAAAAATGATTCCAAGCTGATCGCTTTCTTTGGACGAGTAAACTATGATTTCGCAAGTAAGTATTATCTCTCTGCCAGTCTTAGACATGAAGGTTCCTCTAAGTTTGGCTTCGAACACAAATGGGGAAACTTTCCTGCAGCCTCAATTGGTTGGCGAGTAAGTAAAGAGGATTTTTTCTCTATCCCTTGGGTTAACGAACTAAAGCTTCGTGCAGATTATGGCGAGACAGGTAATCAAGACTTTGAAAATTATAAATCCCTGGATCTGTACCAAGGCTTTGGCTATTATCCATATAATGGAACCTATTATCAGGTTTGGGGTCCAAAACAAAATACGAATTATGATCTTAAATGGGAAAAGGCTCAGAATTTCAACGCGGGCTTGGATTTCGAACTATTTGGAAGCAAGCTTTCAGGAAGTGTAAACTACTATGTCCGCACCAACAAGGATCTACTTGGCTCGTATAACGTTTCTGTACCGCCGAATGTACAGTCAACCACTTTCGCAAACGTGGGCACCATGAAAAACTCTGGTTTGGAGCTTCAGTTAAGTGCGGATATTGTCAGTGGTAAAGAACTCAGCTACTCGCTCTCCTTTGCCGGTGCAACCAATAACAATAAATTCGTGTCTTTTTCAAACAATGTTTACAGTGGGCAACCATTCATTGATGTTGTGGGCTTGCCAAGTCCGGGAAGTCCAGGAACATCACAACGACTAGAAGAAGGTCGTCGCATTGGCAGCTTTTATATGCTTAAATCTGCGGGACTTGATGCAACCGGAAGGTTAATGGTGTATAAGAAAGATGGTACGATCATACCGGGCAACTTAGCTACAAATGACGACAAACAATACGTTGGAAACGGATTGCCAAAGTTTACCGCAAGCCTTGGGAACACCTTCCGTTATAAACAATTCGATCTAAGCGTGTACTTGCGTGCTGCATTGGGTTACAAACTTTTCAATACCGTTGCGTTTTATGCGGGAACTCCAGTTACTCAAACGGGAGCTAATGTGCTCTCTACTGCGTACAATGGCGGAAAATATGCCAGCCTAACCAACTCAGATACGTATTCGAGCTTATCTGACTATTTCCTTGAAAAAGGAGATTTCGTCAAATTAGACAATGTGACCTTAGGTTACAATTTCAGTTCTCCGGTAAAATACTTCAAATCTGGAAGACTGTACATGAATGGTAGAAACCTTTATACGTTCACAAAGTGGTCTGGAGGCGATCCAGAGTCTGTTTCTATAAACGGTCTATATCCAGGAATTAACCCGAGCTTATCTTATTATCCTTCTGCTTTGCAGTTGCTGATGGGATTACAACTTAAATTTTAACTTCTAACAGCAAAGAAATGAAACTATCAATCAAATATACATTGGGGATTTTAAGCAGTTGTGTGTTGCTCACAACCATCAACAGCTGTAAAAAACTAGATGAAACATTGTACGACAATATAAATTCAGCAAACTTCCTTCAGACCAAGGAAGACGTCATCCGGGATTTCTTAAGACCGTTTGAGCATGCATACTGGTCCATCCAGGGTGGCGGCTTGTTTTATGCACAAGAGTTGCCTACCGATGAACTCATGACCCCGAATCGCGAAGGCGATTGGTTTGACGGCGGCATTTACCAGCGATCACATTACCATACCTGGACGGTAAATGACGGATACACAAACGACATGTGGACCGGCTTGTTCCAGGGCGTGAGCTTATCTACAAATTCGCTGGAAGATATTCAAGCCATAGACCCTGCGAAATTCAATTTAACCGACGCAGAAAAGGCAGACTACGTTGCTGAACTTAAAACACTTAGAGCATGGTTTAATTTGCGGGCATTCGACTTGTACCGAAATATCCCTTTAATCACGAAGGTAAAAGGAGAAGGTTCCATGCCTAATCAAGCAAGTCCCCAGGAAACCTTTGACTTTATCGAGAAGGAATTGTTGGAGTCTATTCCTAGTCTGCCAAAGAAAGAAGATCTTGGCATAACTGGTGTAGGCCGTTGGACACAAGGTGCGGCAGCGTCTCTATTGATGCGCTTGTACCTGAATGCCAACGTGTACATCGGGCAGGAAAAATACACCGAATGTGCAGCCATTGCACAAGATTTAATTGCCGGAAAGTATGGCAGTTATTCTTTAGAGAGTAGATGGGATGCACCTTTCGACTACAATAATGGGACTTCACCTGAATCCGTGTTTGCGTTTCCGGGAAGTTTTGCACGTACACACTGGCAATACTCCGGTGATATGTACTATTCGATGGCGCCGCATAAAGCAGCGGTGTATTTTGGGTTTAAAGATTTTGGAGATATGAATACGCGCTATGCACTACAACCCGGTAGAGACGTTGACAGCGTTGAGTATGCTTATACATTAGGTAAGCCCTTCGTAAAGTTTCAGAAATATCCAGATGATGTGAGATTGAAGAAATATAAGAACCTGGGAGGCAGTAAGCGGGAAGGTATGTTTTTGTATGGATACTTACCTTATACAGATGCGAATGGCGCTACGCAGAATGTGAAAAGTTTAAGAGGGTACACCATCTTTTCACGTGATCAAGTGGGTTGGTTTAAAGACACGCCTCCTGGACAAAAACCTGCGGATAAGGTTTCAGATATGAACCATGCAGATGATAATTCGGGAATCTGGCCAGTAAAATATCCACTCTACCCATCAGATGACCTAAACAAGGTTACCTCTGCATATGCCGAGATCCGCTTTGCGGAGGTGTATTATACCTTGGCTGAATGCAAATTCCGGGCAGGGGACAAGGCTGGAGCAGCGGAACTCCTAAATGCGGTAAGAAAGCGTTATTATCCTGCTGGTTCTCCGAGTCTTTATAAAGCAGATGGAAGTCAGCTCACGAATGCAGAGATGATCGACGAATGGGGTCGTGAGTTTCTTGTTGAAGGTAGAAGACGTACTGATCTAATCCGATGGGGAGTGTTCAATTCAGGAACTTGGTGGGACAAACCAGTTGATGCGGATGATCACACCAAGATTTATCCGATTGGCCAGTCTATTCTAAACCTTTCACCAAACTTGAAACAGAATCCAGGCTATTAGTAATTAATTGAAATATTTTTTATCGTAAACTCAAAAACTGAAATGCGAATAATTAGCAAAAACTTTTTGCACATAGGCCGAAAGGCAAACATATCTCCTGTTGTAACTCTAAAGTGTTTACTCTTTTTTGCAATGCTGCTCAGCTCTAGTGCATGTAAAAAGGAGCCAGGAGCATTTACTGTATTCCCCCTCGAAACGGGCGAACTTACCGCCTCCCAGGCTGAAGTGGTAATCAACTCAAGTACGCCAAGCAATGAGGCCTTAAAGTTATCCTGGTCTGCCCCCGCGAACTCTAAGATCAACTACGGCATCATTTTTAAAAGTGCGGCTTCGGTAGATACGGTAAAAGTTACAGGTAGCAGCAAGGCGTTCACCATGGGAGAACTAAACAATATCGTAGTTGGTAAATTGGGATTGGAGATTGGGAAGGCTACAGATATAACCGCGGTTGTTCAGGCATTTGTGCCTGTGAACGGCAAATCGGCGCTTTCCAATGTAATTACAATTAAGATTACGGCAGCACCCACAGGTGCTGCTTATTCACAATTATATATCGTCGGTGACGCAACTCCAAATGGTTGGGATATCAACAATCCAAATGAAATGAAAGTCGATCCAACCAACAATTTTCAATTCAAGTATAACGCTGTGCTGAATGCGGGAGAATTCAAGATTCCAGTTGCCAAAGGAAGTTGGGGAGCCGACTTTTTTATGCCGGCAGTCAACGATCCAGAGTTAACTGACAGAACTGTTGAGTTTGTTCCTGGCGGAATGCCAGATAAGAAATGGAAAATTACAACACCCGGCGCCTACAAGATTCTCTTAAATATCAGCGCAAGTAGCTTCATCGAAATTAAGCCATTTACCCCCTATGCAAACTTATATCTTGTTGGTGATGCCACCATTGCCGGTTGGGACATTGATCACCCATTACCAATGCAAATGACGGCAGGAAATCCATACGAGTTTACGTATACGGGTGACTTAAAAGCTGGTGAGTTCAAGGTGCCTACAGCAACAGGTAGCTGGGCTGCAGACTTCTTTATGCCAATCACAAATGGTGAAGGGATAACAAGTACAGATGCGGTACTGGTTCCAGGGGGTAACCCAGATTTTAAATGGAAAATACCCGGAGCAGGACGTTATAAGATTACCATTAATCAATTGACAGAAAGTATTTCAATTCAAAGGTTGTAACCCGGTCAACTAGCAAGCAAATCCCCTGTCAGTTATGGCGGGGGATTTTTATTTTAAACCTGTTTTTCCGTTAAGTATTTCCAGTAACGACGTGGGACATGCTGAATATGCAGTTTCGTGTTTTTCCTCGCCGGAATGTTCGTGCTGTTAAAGTAGTCTTTCCATAACATGGCGTAAAGAGCTTCTTTGCCCGATATCATGTCTGGCTTTGCTTTACTTTTGATGGTATCTGCAGTAAACTGCATTTCAATTTCCGCAACAGTCTCCAGGTTATAAAACAAACCAAATTTTCTTTTTAAATCATAGATGATCCACTGCTGATCCGCGTACCTGTTTTTGAAGTGCTTGGATATTAAAGGTAGAACATTGAAATCAGGATCTATTGCACAATAGAACATGCCATCTGTAGTCTCTTGAAAACGGATAAAGGCTTCCATCCGGTGTTTCTCCCGCTCTACTTTCTTGGCTGTTTGAGAAACAGATAACACATGTTCATTCCCAAAGTTGTTTTCTGCGCCGGCTTCGCTTTGAAACACGTAACAAACCAACTCAAATATGTGATAATGGGTTTCCGGAAGTTCTGAGAGGTATGCGCAGTAAATCCTCCGGATCCAGCCCTTACTCAGCTTTTGTTGCAGAGCAGCCCAAACACGATCTGCCTTTTTTCTATCTGAAAGTACAACGAAGTCTTCCTGAAATGCATCAGGCTGATGAAGGTTGCTTTGTCGCAATAACACAGCGCCCGGCTTTCTTTCAAACCACTCGAACACAGCAGTAAGCAGACCTTCCAGACTTCCGTCATAAACGTAGGTGATCATCAAAAAAGAATAAGCTGGTTATTGGTCGTATTCCGGTACTTGCTTTGACTCTCCGCCATTATGAAAGACTTAATCTGCGTTCCCTGGTAATCTTTAAGCTGGGCTGGTGTGTCTGCACACTGAATGAAATAGCGAGCGCGATTATACGAAACGCCGATTTTCTTCAGTTGATCAATACGAAGCCGTCCGAACTTTCTGGCTTGCACAATCTTCTTCGCTGAACTTACTCCAATCCCGGGAATACGAAGGATCATTTTATAATTTGCAACATTGATGTCGACTGGAAAGTGTTGCATGTTTCTTAGGGCCCAGCTTAGCTTTGGGTCTATGTCGATGTCTAAATGTGGATTTGCATCGTTAAGCAGCTCATTTACGTTAAATCCATAAAAGCGCATCAACCAGTCTGTTTGGTACAAGCGGTTTTCTCGGATCAATGGAGGCTGGGTGCCCAGAACTGGGAGGCGATTGTCGTTGCTTATGGGAATGTAACCGGAATAGTAAACGCGCTTCAAATCGAATTTCTTGTAGAACGTATCAGCCGTTTGCATAATGTCCTTATCTGTTTCCGGCGTTGCACCGATAACCATCTGGGTGCTTTGACCTGCCGGAACAAACTTAGGAACACTTTTAATCAGCTTTTTTTCTTCCCTAAATTGAACGATCTGGTTTTGTACCAGTTGTAAAGGATCAATCACTTCCTGATGCGACTTGTCTGGAGCAAGCAACTTCAAACCGCTTTCCGTCGGCATTTCCAGGTTAATGCTCATCCGGTCTGCATACATTCCAGCTTCGGTAATGAGCTCTTCACTCGCCCCTGGAATGGTCTTTAGGTGAATATACCCATTGAAGTTTTCTTCGAGTCGAAGTTTCTTGACCACCTTCAGCAAGCGTTCCATAGTGAAATCCGCATTCTTAAAAATACCGGAGCTTAGAAAAAGGCCTTCTATATAATTTCTTCTGTAGAAGTTCATGGTTAATGAAACGACTTCCTCAACCGTAAAGGCGGCACGTTCAATGTCGTTACTTTTACGTGAAACGCAATAAGCGCAGTCGAAAATGCAATGGTTGGTTAGCAGGATCTTTAATAAAGAAACACAGCGTCCATCTGCTGTGTACGTATGACAAATACCTGCAGAGCTTGCATCGCCCAATCCCTTATTGTTATTTTTTCTATTGCTTCCACTAGAAGAGCAGGAAACATCATATTTAGCTGCATCAGCGAGAATGTTTAATTTTTCCCTAATCCGTTCAGACATAGTACTATATTTGCTAACAAAGATAGTAATTATAGCTAAATATATTAGTTAAGAATACAGAATTATGCTTTTCCTTCCCATTCCTGATAAAATTCTTCCAGGTATGCAAGCATAAATTCGTGACGTTTCTCTGCAATGGATCTGCCCGCCTCCGTTTTCATTAGATCTTTTAACAGCAGCAGCTTTTCGTAAAAGTGGTTAATCGTTGGAGCCTCTGTGCTCTTGTATTCTTCCTTACTCATGTTTAAGGCGGGTT
>JAQBOT010000088.1 GCA_028287885.1 Pedobacter sp. | reverse complement strand
TTGTCGTTCGCGAACTCGATAATCTTGTCAGGCCCAGTTAGCATGGCCATTCCCAAAGGTGCACGTTCAAAAACACCGCGAAATCGTGCTTCGCTGGTTGCAAGTTCGCCAATTATCATCTTCAGGGTATCCTGGGTGTCAGCCAGCTCATCATTTGCTTTTACAAACAGCTTATTTTTCGCTTCTATTTCTTCGTTTACCGCCGTAAGGAGCTTTCTTGCTTCAACTACTTCAGTTATGTTAATTACTGTAACCAATATAGCATCAACATTATTTTCAAGGTCAAACAAAGGGTCATAAGTAACATCTGCATAAATGCTTTTTCCGCCTATCCCATGGCGTCGGTTTATACATATTTCCGAAAAGGAGAGCGGCCTTGCAGTGTCAAAAATCTTTCTGAGCAGTGCGGGCAATTCTTCACTGAATGATGCAGGAAGAACATCCACAATGGGTAGCTCAACGACGTCTTCAAAGTTAACTCCCCAAAAGTTAAGCATAGGCTGATTTACAATTTCAATGATGAGTTGCCGGCCTTGGAGAACGGCCATACCCATGGGTGAAGACATGACCATGCTTTTCCACCTTTGCTCAGTTAATAGTCGCTGTTTCTTCTCAGCGTGGCCAAATGCACTTTCTATTGCATCAAGCCGCGCCTCCAGATGATCCATAACGAGCTGTGCAAGGTCTTGCAGTATCTGCTGATCCTTGCTTGAAAAGTTTACAGGTTTATTGTCCATTATGCATACGGCACCGATTAGAGTACCATCTGGGCAACGGATGGGAGCCCCGGCATAAAAACTTATAGGAGAGGTTCCTACCAGACAATTATTTTTTATGGTTACATCTTGACTCAAGATACTAATTGAACAAGGGCAGGAGTCTCTGGGAACTGATTTATATTGCTCCAGTCCAATGTTTGCCTTAAACAACACCTCGTCGTTTGCTACAAAACTTACCAATGAAATTGGAACGTTAAAGATCTGGGTAGCTAATCTTACAACAAGATCGAATACTGCTTCACGATCAGTGTCCAAAATATTGTATTTTTTTAGTGATTGGATTCTTTGAAGATCTTTCTCAGGAATGATGTTCACTCCAAAAGTATTATTCATTGCCGAATAGCTTTTTGTAATCGTAAAAGTTGCATTTCAATTAATCTAAGATAATAATCTGTTTACAACTACACGCTATAACGGCCTATTTTATTACAGTCCTTTCCTATCCCAGTCAAGAAGTTGTATCTTCGCCAGAAAAATTACCACCAGCATCATTAAAATTGATTCAGGTGTTCGCAAGCTGCGAAGATTAACAATTAACACTTAACCACGAGCTTTATGAAGACTGCCTTAATCACAGGAGTAACCGGTCAGGATGGTGCCTACCTTGCTGAATTTCTATTAAAAAAAGGATATTTTGTACACGGACTTAAAAGGCGTTCCTCTTTATTTAATACGGATCGGATTGATCATTTATACCAGGACCAACATGAGCAAGGGGTAAATTTCAAGCTGCATTTTGGGGACCTTACAGATTCAACCAATCTTATTCGGATTATACAAGAAACACAGCCCGACGAGATTTATAATCTTGCCGCAATGAGCCATGTTCAGGTAAGTTTTGAAATGCCTGAATATACCGCAAATGCTGATGGGATAGGTACACTGAGGTTATTGGAAGCAATCCGAATCCTCGGCTTAGAGAAAAAAACCAGAATTTATCAGGCTTCTACTTCTGAGCTATATGGCTTGGTGCAGGCCGTGCCTCAGAGTGAAACCACGCCGTTTTACCCGCGTTCACCTTATGCTGTAGCAAAAATATACGGTTACTGGATAACGGTTAATTATAGAGAAGCTTACGGGATGTTTGCCTGTAATGGAATCTTATTTAACCATGAGAGTCCTTTACGAGGGGAAACCTTTGTGACGCGTAAAATCACCCGTGCTGCGGCGAAAATAGCACTCGGTTTGCAAAGCTGTTTGTATTTGGGTAACCTTTCAGCACAACGTGACTGGGGACATGCAAAGGATTATATCGAAGCAATGTGGCTTATTTTGCAGCAGGAAAAAGCCGAAGACTTCGTGATTGCAACAGGAGTTACAACCACAGTTCGAGAATTCGTTAAAATGACCTTTGCAGAGTTGGGGATTGAGTTGGAGTTTAGTGGCAAAGATGAAAATGAAAGAGGAGTGATTATTGATGTAGATCAGGAACTTGTTAGAAGTCTTGGACTGAACCCTGCGGGATTACACTTAGGGCAGGAGATCGTTCGGGTAGATGCAAAATATTTCAGACCGACAGAGGTAGATTTATTGTTGGGCGATCCAACAAAGTCGAAAACACAGCTTGGCTGGGAGCCCAAATATGATTTGCCAGCTTTAGTTAAAGAAATGGTTGCTTCTGACCTGGAGCTGATGAAAAAAGATGAACATTTACGGAATGGCGGTTTTAAGACACTAAATTATTTTGAATAATATACGAATACAGTTAATCTGGAATACTAAAGCAGTATTTAGCGTACTGCTTTTTATTGCTACAGTTGGGATCACAACAGATGGGTTTGCACAAACGAGTGCAACGCCAAATGAAAATATACCTTATTCTTACCAGTTTTACCAAAAACTAAATAAGCAAGTCTACGATGTAAATTCAAGAATGCACAGTTCGGTTAAAGGGTATTATGCAGACGATAGTTTACTGAACGCACGATACCTGGATTTGATGCTTTTGGGAACAGACACTTTAAACACGCGCAGCTGGGTACGACGAAAACTTACTGAAGAACACTTATTAAATTTCAATTCGCAAGACTATGCAATCTATGCCGATTTCTTACCCGATTTTCAGGTAGGAAGGGAATTTAACGAAGATAAAAGTACCTGGAAGAACACCAGAGGTTACCAAATTGGTGGTACTGTTGGTAAAACCTTTTCGTTTTACACCAATGGTTTTGAGAATCAGGGTGTATTTGCAAACTACCTGACTAAATTTATTGATTCTAACCAGGTAGTTCCGAGTGAAATGTCTGGTAAGTTAAACAACCGGACTAAAGATTGGGCCTATGTTACGGCATTGCTTTCTTATACGCCAAATAAGTTCTTAAACGTTGCATTAGGTTACGATAAAAACTTCATAGGTGATGGTTACCGGTCCATGCTGTTGTCTGACGTCGCAGGAAACTATTCTTTCTTGAGGGTACGCGCTTCGTTAGGGAGCGTCCAATACCAAACCATCTTTTCGTACATGCTTGACAATGGCGCGCCTCGTTTGACGAGCGACAGGCGCCTTGGTGCTCGAGCCAAATGGAATGCAATGCATTACATTGACTGGAATGTAAATAATCGTTTGTCTATTGGCTTTTTTCAGGCGGTAACCTGGGCAGATGCTGAACCTGAAGGGAAGCGTGGATTTGATTTCAATTACGTTCATCCTTTTGTCTTTTTAAGGCCGATAGAGGGCGCAAATGCAGTGTCGCCCGACA
>JAQBOT010000344.1 GCA_028287885.1 Pedobacter sp. | reverse complement strand
GTATCCCAACCACGATTCTCATCGTAGACACACATTCGAGGATACCATTGTGCGATTTCATAAATTTTTCCATTGGCGGTGTTCACGAAATCAGTGCGGTTTCCAAATGCGCCTGGAATAGTATATTGATAAATAAATTCAATCTGAACTTTCGCTCCATCACCTTCTAAAGCTTGTGGAAGGCGAATTTGCATCCTGGTATCGTTGATCAGATACTCTGCCTTGATGCGCTTACCGTTTTTAAGAATGTCTACAGATTTTAGGGTGTTACCGGTTGTGCTTTCTTTAAAGCTATAGCCGGCACCGGTGAGCTTTGCCCGCGCATCTTCCCGATAGATTTGCTGGTCCAAATGTAACCATAAGGTACTGAGCGGATTTGGGCTATTGTTGGTGTAAGTTATAGTTGCTGAGGCTTGAATAGACTGCTTCAAAGTGTCCAGAGTGGCATTTATTTGGTAGTCTGCGCGATTGTGCCAGTAAGATTTGCCGGGTCTCCCTTCTGCAGTCCTTACATCATTGCCGGGGTAGGTATAAAACGTAGGGGAAAATGTCTCAGTAGGGTTGTATGTATTTGTTTTTTGTGCTTCTGCTATTCCTGGAAGTATGATGCAAGTTGCAGCAATCAATGTTTTTAAATTCATTCTCTGGTTTAAGGCTGGTAAAAATAGCAAAGGAATTTACTAAAGCATCATGCTCCTTCCCGTGAATTGGTTAATATATTTTCTATGAATGACTGACGGCAAGTATAGTCTGTTGTAAAAAGAGCTTTGATGATCGTAAATTGTGTGCGTTTTACCGATATTTAAAAATTAAATTCAAAACCTTTGAGGTTGAATTATGTTAAAAACTTAAGTAAGGAGGTATAAGTGGCGGTTGTTGTGATTAGGTGTGGAAAGGATAGTACCAGATTTATTAAAAGTAAGTAATGACCTAAATACCTAAATAGAAAACAATGAAACGTAAAGCAACAGCAGTTTGGAAGGGAACGATCAAAGAGGGGAGTGGAACAATCTCCACGGACAGTACCGTCTTAAACCAAACGCAATATTCATTTAAAAGCCGGTTTGAAGATGGAGTCGGGACTAATCCCGAAGAATTGATGGCCGCTGCACATGCAGGCTGTTTCACAATGAAGTTGAGTTTAGATCTTACGGAGGCTGGTTTTAACCCTACATCTTTAGAGACTACGGCGACCATTAGTCTTGATAATGGTGTGATCACAAGTTCGCACCTGGTTAACATAGCCGTAATCCCTGGCATTTCTGAAGATCAATTTAAGCAGATTGCAAATGGCGCTAAAGAGACTTGTCCGGTAAGTAAAGCATACAATTTAGACATTAGCCTTGAGGCTAGTTTGAACAATAAATAACAAGATAATCGGTAAATGAAGGTGTAAATGTAGTAGAACTGACAAAAACATTGCATTTTGAAGTATTAATTTAATTACCTTCGTGTAAATTTTTAGACATTAATGAAGATATTTATTACAGGGCTTCCGTTAGAAGTAGGGGAAGAAGAGTTAACAGCGGTTTTCGGGGATTTCGGTCCGGTAAAATCACTTAGGATCATCAAAGATCGTGAGACTGGTCAGAGTCGTGGATTTGGTTTTGTTGAGATGCCAAATGATGACGAGGCTAGAGAAGCGATTAAAAGGATGAACGGCGGCGACTACAATGGAAACCGTATTAAAGTTGCTGAAGCGCAAGAGAAACCAGGTACTGGCGGATCTGGAGCTGGTGGTGGTTTTAAACGCAACAACAACAGAGAAAGAAGCTTTTAATCTTTTTTTCTAAAATAGTTTTTTTGAAAGTCAATCGTGTGAACGCACAATTGACTTTTTTTTTAAGTCAAGACCATGTGCGGTTGCTTTGCTGCTTCCCATGTTGTTTTAATTAATCTATCATACACCCAAGAGTGTTCAAGAAGTATCTGCCTTTCAATCTTTGTTTCATTGCCATATTTTTAGAGGGGCTATTACAAACAACTCATTTGTTTTCCTTTGGTGTTCCCGCTATAAAACCTGCTTTCATGGCGCTGGCTTCCATAATGCTCATTTATGAAACGAAGTTGCGTGGACGCTTTCATCGGAGAATATTGATGGCTTTCATTTTCTTGTTTGTCGGCCTGATCATACTGCAATCAGAAAAAGCCACGGTGTATGTGCTTCTTTGTTTCTTTGCTGCCCATATTTGTTTTGTAAAGGCGTTTTACCTCGACTTCAGCTCTGCGCCTCAACTAGATAAGGCCACTGCCAGGTTGGCGATATTCTTAGGAATTCTGTTCAGCTTTACAAGTTATATATACCTACGACCTTACCTGGGCGCTTTCAGAATCCCTGCTTTGATTTACAGTTTTTCGATGACACTTGTGATAATGATGGCAAGTTTTAGGAGGTTGCGGGTAAATGGAGCGAGTTTCGTTTTGATACTGTCTGCGTCTATACTATTAGCCGCTACTGCCCTTATTTTTGCTTTCAATTATTTTGTGGCAAGTGCGGAGTACAATAGAATTGTTATAGATGCAGCCTTTATGCTGAGTATTTATCTAATGGTGCGAGGTGCGGTAGAACGTAAGTTGCTTGTATTGGAGTAACAACTATTTGATCATTACCCCTGGCTTATCAATCAAGGGAATACGAGTAAGATTGTTATCCACTATGCTTTCCGGAAGGAAGATGAACTTCTTATCGAAGATATTACCATTGATATAATAGCTTAGTAAGTATTCGTTTGTTAAGCCGAATACTTCAGGATCAATGGCTTCTACAACTGCATAGGAGCGGGGTTTGATATCTCCCAGGGAATGGCGTAAAACAGAGGTTTTTACCAATTTGCCATCCTTTTCACCATATCCTTTCGAACTTATAAGCACATTATCTATCTGTTCCTGTTTTAGATTGACAATGTAAACAGTCCAGCTGGATACTTCTGGAGTGTCATTCATCAAAACAACGGTCATTGCAATATCCTCGACAATATTTTCAGGAAGATCTTTTTTCATGGGACACTGTTGCGGCTTGATTCAGTTTTTATTTCTTTGCTGGCGCTTTCTTTTTAACAGCACTTTTAATACCAGTTGCTGGTTTTTTGGTGGCAACCTTAGTTTTTTTGGTTGCAACTTTGGTCTTTTTCTCAAATGCAGCAGGTATCTGTTCTACAATTAGTTTTTTAACCTCGTCTAATGAAAGAAGGCTCAGCTCTTCCGGCGTATACTTATCATTGGAGGCTGGATTCTTTCGCAGTTTAAGCATCTCCTTACCAAAGCGGATAAAAGCTCCCCAACGACCGTTTTCTATAGCGATCTTTTCTTCTGGCCATTGTTGAATGAATTTATTAGCTTACTTTTCAACTTTCTTTCCAATCAATTCATTGATGTCATTGTCGCTTAAGTTCTCAAAGTTATAAGCTCTCGGAACATTAATAAACAAGTCATTCCACTTGATAAATGGGCCAAAACGACCTTTTCCTTTAGTGACCGGCAGGTTTTCATACATTGCAACTGGCGCGTCAGC
>JAQBOT010000328.1 GCA_028287885.1 Pedobacter sp. | reverse complement strand
CAGACTTACAACAGGCACCCCGCAGAACTCTATAAACTTCTTAAAGAAATCCTCATTTTAATCTTCTTCACGGTCAATCAGCTTTGGAATGGACCTTATTCCGAAAATATCTCATTAGTGACCCATTACAGCTGCAGCTTCACGGATGTGCTCCACCGTACTGCCGTTCATCACAACACCGTCCCGAGTTTCCAACGCCCAGCCGTCTTTATCCATATTCATCACCATTACAGTCATGCCCAGGTTAATTGCTGCTTTTTGTGTACTTAGCCGCGTGCGTAAACTTGGGTTCAGGAATACCAACCCCAGGGTTTTATTCTTTCCCAAATCCAGATCTACATAGGGTTGCGATTTCAATTTTAATGCATCCTGAATAAGCTGGTTGATGTCTTCAACATCGTTTACAGAAGTAAACTGTTTCATTTATAAGTTTTGTTTTTTACTGTCAATTAAAATTCTAAAAGCAGTGTTGTTAAGTTATATTCAAGTTCTAATTAGAATGGCGGCTAATAGTGACCCCTAATCAGCGGTTTAATTTCAGTTTGATAGTATTGTTTCAATGTTTGATGTACGGCAGGCGATAGACTTTCCAGTGCTGATGCGGCGAGGTTACTCTGAACCTGCCTAGGATTAGAAGCTCCCGGGATAACGGTTGTCACTTCTGGATGATCCAATATCCATCGAATTGCCCATTGTGCCGTACGCTCATCAGGGAACAACCCCGAAATATGTTGTGCAAGCTCAACGCCTTTGTTAAACTCTATTCCAGAGAAGGTCTCTCCCGCATTAAAGGCTTCACCATTTGCATTAAAGTTGCGGTGGTCTGTGCTCGAAAATTGAGTCTCTTTACTGTATTTGCCGCTTAGCAATCCACTCGCCAAAGGTACCCTGGCGATAAGCGAAACGCCCTTCTCTTTTGCTTCTGCAAAGAATTCGTCTGCATAATGTTGTCTGAACAGGTTAAAGATGATCTGCAGCGAAGCGATACCCTCCTGTTGCAAACAGATCAAAGCCTCCTCCGCAGTTTCCACGCTGACACCCCAATGTTGGATCAGCTTGTCCTGCTGCAGTCTACGTAAATGGTCGAATACTCTTCCTGCATCAAGTACTGTAGTCGGAATACAATGCAGCTGCTCCAGAAAAAGGGAATCAATCTGAAGATGTTCCAACGACTCTTCTACATGCTGGCGCATCTTTTCATAGCTAAAATTCTGTGGCCAGCCATTTGTTTGATCATTGCGCCGTCCCAGTTTAGAGGCAACAAAGAACTGCTTATCTGTTGATTGAAGAAACTTGCCGATCGTTTTTTCGCTCACACCCATACCGTAAACATCGGCGGTATCAATGAAATTTCCCCCTAGCTCCGCAAAGGCATTTAATACCTCAAAAGCACTTTGTTCATCCACAGGGCCCCAATCCGCACTTCCGAGTTGCCAGGTACCAAGACCTACTTCAGATATTTCTGCGTCTTTAAATTTTCTGTATTTCATCATCTTTTGCTATTAGGCCACAATTCAAACAATTATCCGGCCTTTATTAATCCTTTAAAGCAAGCTTGAATCTCTCAAGAAAGTGATCGGCTTGTTCTTTTTTCAGGTTTAACGCAGGAAGTAAACGGATAACGTTTGGCTTAGCTTCACCGGTAAATATATGATGTTTGAATAACAGGTTCTTTTTAACTGCAGAAAGTTCTTCCGGCAGCTCAATGCCAATCATCAATCCCCTTCCACGAACTTCTTTTACTTCTTTAAACTTGCGCAGTTCCGTGATCAGGTAATTTCCAACTTCTTCAGCGTTTTGCATGAGATTGTCTTGTTCCATTACTTCCAACACCGCTAAAGCAGCGGCGCTAGCCAGGTGGTTACCGCCGAAGGTTGTACCCAACATGCCATGCCATGGTTTAAATTTTGAGGCAATGCTGATTGCTCCGATTGGAAACCCATTACCCATGCCTTTGGCCATGGTATAGATATCTGCCTCAACGCCTGAATAATCATGTGAATAAAACAACCCTGTTCGACCATATCCACATTGAACACTGTCAGCAATGTAAACGGCATTATACTGGTCGCATAAAGTACGGATTGCCTGCAAAAACTCAACTGAGGCTTCTCTTATTCCACCAACACCCTGAATACCTTCAATGATTACTGCAGAAATGTCATTTCCATATGCTGCAAAAGCTTCTTTTAATGCCGCTACATCATTAAAAGGCAAAAAAGCGATATTCTCCGTCTCATTCACAGGAGCAATGATTTTCGGATTATCGGTAGCCGAAACTGCGAGCGACGTACGCCCGTGGAAAGCACCCTTAAAAGCAATAACTTTCTTTCTGTTGTTGTAAAAAGATGCAAGTTTTAATGCATTTTCATTGGCTTCAGCGCCTGAATTACAAAGAAAAAGTTGATTATCAGTTTTCCCCGATACCTTTCCAAGTTTCTCTGCAAGTGCAACCTGCAAGGGGATTTTAACGGAGTTGGAGTAAAAACCCACTTTATTCAGCTGATCTGTAAGTCGGCGCACATAATGCGGGTGGGTATGGCCGATAGATATGACGGCGTGACCACCATAAAGATCCAGGTATTCCTGGCCATTTGAATCCCAAACCGTGCTGCCTGCAGCTTTTACAATTTCTATATCATTTAACGGATAAACATCAAATAGATTCATTTTCGTTATTTCAAAGCAGCCCTGATAAAATTAAAACTGCAAGGTTAAATTATGGACAATAATCGATTAAGGCCTGTTAGCCTCTAAAAAGCCAAAGCTTTCAAATGCAAACCTTGCCGTTCTTCTAGTCCAAACATCAAATTCATGTTCTGTACTGCTTGTCCGCTGGCGCCTTTCAATAAATTATCAATAACGGTTACGATGAAAAGTTTACTGCCATGCTTAGAAACATGAACCAGGCATTTGTTCGTATTCACAACCTGTTTCAAGTCTATGTTCTTTTTACTAACATGCGTAAAAGCAGCATCCAGGTAAAATTGCGTATAAAGCTCTTGTGCTTCTTGTTCCGAAAGAGAACTTTCTAGGTACATAGTCGCCAGTATGCCTCGACTAAACGCCCCGCGCTGTGGGATGAAGCTTATTGCTGCATCAAAGCCTGGATCCAATTGCAAGAGGCTTTCACCGATTTCATTCAGATGCTGGTGATTAAATACTTTGTACGCAGACAAGTTGTTGTTGCGCCAGCTAAAATGAGAAGTAGTCGACAAGCCTTGCCCGGCGCCAGTAGACCCCGTGGTTGCGTTAATGTGAACCTCCCTTTTCAACAAGCCTTTTGATGCTAAAGGATACAAACCAAGCTGTATAGCTGTAGCAAAACAACCCGGATTTGCGATATAGTTTGCAGTTCTTATTTTCTCCCTGTTGATCTCCGGCATACCGTAAACCCAGTCGCCACCAGCGGCAGCTTTAAGGCGAAAATCCTGACTTAAATCAATAATCCTAATTCTTTTTTCAATTGAGTTTGCATCCAGAAACTTCTTCGCGTCCCCGTGCCCTACACATAAAAAAAGTACATCAATATCTGTTGACAGCGTGCCGGTAAAACGAATGTCAGTGTCACCGAAAAGATCGGTATGCACATCAGAGATCAGGTTTCCTTCGTTGCTGTTGCTGTGCACAAACACAAGTTCTACAGATGGATGATTGATCAGCAAACGCAGCATTTCGCCACCAGTATAGCCGGCACCACCTACAATACCTGCTCTAATCTTCATTGCTGTTTACTTTGTGCCAGATCATTACTTGGTTGCCGAAAATCTTTGAGAATCCTTTCACATCTTCTCCCGACCAGGTATTGTTCATCTCGCCGTAACTGCCAAATTTATTGCTCATTAAATCGTGTGCAGATTCAATTCCGATAATCTGATAACGGTAAGGACGCAGTTCTAAGAAAACTTTACCGCTAACGGTTTTTTGCGTATCTGCTAAAAAGGCTTCGATATTCCTCATGACTGGATCATGAAATTGACCTTCATGCAGCCAGTTTCCATAGAAGGATGCCAACTGCTCTTTCCAGGATAACTGCCATTTGGTTAAAGTATGCTTTTCAAGTGTATGGTGGGCTTTAATGATCAGGATAGGCGCAGCAGCTTCAAAACCAACACGTCCTTTTATTCCGATGATCGTATCACCAATATGTATATCTCTTCCTATTCCGTAAGGCTGTGCAATGGCCTGAAGCCTTTGAATCGCCGTTACAGGCGATAAGCTTTCGCCATCAATGCCGGTAAGTTCACCTTTTTCAAAGGTCAATTCAACACGGCGTGGCTCAGTTTCCGAAACCTGTGTTGGCCATGCTTCTTCTGGGAGCATCTCGTTACTAGTCAGGGTTTCTTTTCCTCCAACAGAGGTACCCCAAAGGCCTTTATTGATCGAATACCTTGCTTTTTCCGCACTGTACTCGACACCATGTTCCTGGAGGTATTTAATTTCCGCTTCGCGGGATAGTTTTAAATCTCTGATTGGCGTGATGATTTCAACTTCCGGAATGATGATGTTAAAGATCATATCGAAACGAACCTGATCATTTCCAGCGCCAGTGCTGCCATGAGCAACATAGTCGGCACCAATCTTTTTAACGTAATTCGCAATCGCCGTTGCCTGGCTTACGCGTTCTGCACTTACCGAAAGCGGATACGTTGCGTTCTTAAGCACATTGCCAAAGATCAGGTACTTGATACAACCTTCATAATAATTCGAAGTCTCGTCTACAACCGCGTGAGAAGTTACGCCAAGTGCATAAGCTTTTTTTTCAATCTCCTGCAATTCTACCTCAGAAAATCCACCTGTATTTACAATCACAGAGTGAACCTCTAAATCGCGGTCCTGCGCAAGGTAAATACAACAAAATGAGGTATCTAATCCTCCGCTAAACGCTAAAACTACTTTTTTCTTCATTTCAAATTGTTTTATTTAGACGTTGCCCTCCGACCTGAGCACATCTGGTATCAGCTATTTAAATAAGCTTAAAAATAAAAGGGGGTTCTTTTTTAAAACGATTTTCTGCTTCATCTGCATGAAACGCTCGTACAGTTTTGGCTTTTTCTGCAGCTCTTCTGCAAATTTCCTTGCTATATCGTGCTTTTGCGTCGCTGGATCATAAAGCATTGCCGTGCACATGCAGTTCTTGCGATCTTTGCTTTTTAAAATCTCAAAGTTCACGCAGCTTTGGCAACCTTTCCAAAATTCTTCATCCTGTGTAAGTTCAGAATAGGTAACGGGTTCGTAGCCTAGATCGGAGTTGATCTTCATTACAGCAAGTCCGGTTGTTAAACCAAAGATCTTTGCTTTTGGATATTTCACCCTGGATAAGTCGAATATTCTCTCTTTAATGGCATGTGCCAGCCCGGCCTTTCTATACTGGGGGCTTACGATTAAGCCAGAATTGGCAACAAACTGTCCATGGCTCCAGGTTTCGATATAACAAAACCCTGCCCAAGTACCATCTTTATGAAAGGCGATCACGGCTTTTCCTTCGTTAATTTTGCCTGCAACGTACTCAGGAGAACGCTTTGCTATACCCGTTCCACGAGCTTTAGCAGATTCTGCCATTTCTTCACAGATCATTTCTGCAAAGACACGATGTTCAGGAAGTGCAACTTGCACTATAAAATCGTTTATATTCATTAGAAGTTAACGAGAAATATAAAAAATAAGATTAATTGGCTTCAAGAGGCCATTTGCCCCTTATACGCTTGAGTGCGAACTACTCAAATACGCGGTGTATAAGTTTGCCGATTTGAAGGCGCAAAAAATATGGGTCGTAACCGTTCAATAAACAGGCATTTAGAAGCTATGTTCTTAGCTTCAATAATGGAAAGTTTATGTGAATTTTGATTACTCATTTTTTGTATACAGTGCCGTTTGAAATTGTATGAATGGCAAAGATTTAAATAAATAT
>JAQBOT010000323.1 GCA_028287885.1 Pedobacter sp. | reverse complement strand
CGTTCAGTATGACGATCTTAGTAAAGCCGTTGCGTGCAATTTCATCGCAGGTAGCTTCTAAAAGATCATAAATTACCCGGCTAGGCAGTGCAAACGTTCCTGGTTGTTGTTTTGCTTCATTAATTTGTCCATAAAAATAATCCGGGAAAACAACAGCATACTCTTGTTTTGTTGCCCGGTTTGCCCATTCCCGAACATGGATAAGGTCCGTTCCAAGTGGCGAATGTGGTCCGTGTTTCTCAAGAATACCAATGGGTAGAATACAGGTTTTTTCGGACTTATCCAGCGCTGCAGACCAATCTGTGGCTGTAATTTCGTCCCAGTGTGTTGGAACTTGTTGTGCAAAAGTAAGGCTCGAGCTGAGTAGTAGCAATCCGCATAAAATTGATTTCATATATAAGATATTTGGTTTAGGGAAAGTTATTGATAATTCTAAAGCTGCACAAGAAATTAAAACAGAAAGACTTACGAACCGGCTCAATTCCACCAAAACAATCATACAGCATTGTTAAATTAGTTTTCGTAATTCGCCTAAGCTCTTATCTTTATGAAAACGGCCTGGTTTTTATATTAACCTGGAACATCAACCGAAAACACTATGAAAATTGCGACTTATAACGTAAATGGGGTAAATGGACGACTGCCTGTCTTGCTTCGCTGGTTGGAAGAAACCCGTCCCGATGTTGTTTGCTTACAGGAATTGAAAGCTCCTCAAGAGAAATTCCCTGAACAAGCGATCCTTGATGCTGGTTACAATGCCATTTGGCATGGACAGAAAAGCTGGAATGGTGTAGCCATTCTTGCTCGTAATATGGAAATAAAAGAGGTAAGGCGTGGACTTCCAGGAGACCCAGATGATGTACAAAGCCGCTATATCGAAGCTTTTATCAATGGTGTATTGATCGCATGCCTATACCTGCCCAACGGCAATCCGGCGCCAGGCCCCAAGTTGGACTATAAAATGGCCTGGTTTGAACGTCTTACCACCCATGCAAAAGATCTACTTGCAACAGGGCTTCCTGTCGTAATTACGGGTGATTTTAATGTAATGCCAACAGAGCTCGATGTATATAAACCGGAACGCTGGGTTGATGATGCTTTATTCCGCCCGGAAGTACGAGCAGCCTTTCATAATCTGGTGGATCAGGGCTGGACAGATGCCATCCGCACACTCTATCCCGATCAGGTAATCTACACCTTTTGGGATTACTTCCGTAATGCTTACGCACGTAATGCCGGTTTACGAATCGATCACTTCTTGCTTAATCCGCAAATCAAAGACAGGCTCCTCTCCGGTGGGGTGGACCGTGAAGTCAGAGGTTGGGAAAAGTCCAGTGACCACGGTCCCGTTTGGATTGAACTTAAAGACCCCGATTAAGAAGCTTACAAAAATGCTGATTTAAACTCTAAAGGGGACTAGGCCTTTTGGAAGACCGGTGGCGGCCTCCGGAATCCGCGTTAGCAAAGGTGTTTAACAAATAAGTGAGATTTGCAGGTGCTTTTCATGCCCCATCATTAATAAAAAAAGTTAAGAGCTGCAAGACAACATCGAGCAGCCTGCCTGTTGCGTTGCCCAGCCCGGACGGATCTCAAAGAACTCGTCGAACCTCTTAGAATATGGATCTTTCATTGCTTGTTGCAGTTTAAGAAACAAGGTGTTTTCTCCTTTTTCCAATTCCTGGATAGCCAGATGAAGTAAGTAATTCCTTAAAATAAAACGTGGATTGCTTTTGCGCATTTTAGCTACAGACTCTTCCCGCGTGCAGGTGTTTGTTTTAAGCCGAGCCTGATATTGCTGAATCAATTTGTACAAGCCAGTACGGTCCGCAGGCTGCAACTCGTCGTAGAAACTATCCTGGAAGTGCTTTTCTACATCCGCTTCACCCTCCATGTCAAGTGGCAGCTCAATCAGAAGCTGGTAAAAGATCGTCATATCGGGCTGAATAGACGTTAGTGCCTTTTCAAATTCAGCAACCAGCGCAACATCAGCTTCTCTCACCTGATCAAGGCCCAGCTTGTTGCCCATCATTTCATAGAACTTCGCCCAATACGTATCTTCAAAAAACTGCAGTCTTTCCTCCAGTTTTGGTACCTCCGGGATTACTGGTGCGATGGCATTGGCCAGGCAACTTAAGTTCCAGTAGGCGATAGAAGCCTGCCTGCCGAAAGCATATCTTTTGCCGGGAAGGTCAGTTGTGTTTGGCGTAAAGTCCGGGTCGTAGTTATCCAGAAAGGAGTAAGGGCCATAGTCTATAGTTAAGCCGAGAACCGACATGTTATCGGTATTCATTACCCCATGAACAAAGCCGACGCGAAGCCATTCAACCACCATAGTTGCAGTGCGTTCCACCACCTCTGAAAACCAGTTCAAAACCCTGTCTTCCCCTGTAAGGTGTGGGTAATGCTTGTCGATGGTCCAGTTGATCAGATTTTGCAGGTTTTCTTTCTCGTTTCTCGCTGCAAGCATTTCGAAGCTTCCAAAGCGCAGGAAACTTGGGGCAACGCGCATCACGATTGCACCCGGCTCGTAAGCAGGGCGACCGTCGTAAAACATGTCGCGCACAACTTTATCACCTGTGGTAACCAGGGCAAGTGCTCGGGTTGTAGGCACGCCCAGATAATACATGGCCTCGCTCATCAAGTACTCGCGAACAGAAGATCTAAGTACCGCTCGGCCATCCGCCCTACGTGAGTAAGCCGTCGGACCCGGACCTTTCAACTGCAGTTCCCAGGACTTCCCTTCCGGTGTTTCCCATTCTGCCAGGGTTATTGCACGACCGTCGCCAAGTTGTCCAGCCCAGTTGCCAAATTGATGTCCTGCATAACAGGCGGCATAAGGCTGCATAGAAGGGGTAACCAGGTTGCCTCCGAGAACTTCTACATCCTGCTCGTTCGGGTCCTGAATTCCTAGCTCATTGGCCAGCTCATAAGACCAGGCCAGTAAAGCTGGCTTTGCAACCGGCGTAGGCAAAGCCTTGCTATATAAAACTCCTGGAGTTTGCCGAGGCTTACGGTCGCCCGTAAGATCACCCGGAAAGGCGTCAACAAACTCGTTCTTAAATGTCTTTGTGCTTAAATTTTGCATAACTACCCAAAAGTACAATACCCCCGCTAAGGCCATGCCATACTGCGGTCTATTTTTTAATTTCTTTCAGCCGGAATTCCACAATACGGGTAATTAGATCATGGGGTATCCGCATGGAATACGGAAATTGAATGCCGCCCTTGGAGTGCTTGTATTGTTCTAGCTCCTTTTCAAAGGCTGGGATTGATGTGGGAGTAGGATAAAGGCCAATATGGTTCTTAAAAGCGGCGAAATGCACCAGATTCTTCTGAAGTGTAAAGGTCGGCATACCATACTTTATCGCCTCGGCTGCATCTGGCGCAGCTCTTTGGATGGTAAGCCTGACTTCTTTCAATAACTCCTGAGTCTCCCGTGGAAAACCGGAGATATATTCATCAATGGTAGTTACCTTTTTAGTGTCCAAATCCGCTGGCTTTTAGTCCCTGAAAATGGCCTTTATTCCAATTTAAGAACAATTTTTCGTAATTTAACA
>JAQBOT010000306.1 GCA_028287885.1 Pedobacter sp. | reverse complement strand
GATGGATGGTGATTTTTCTAAACCACTGTTTTCCTATCCTTCAGAGGGTAATGGCTTGTATAACCGCTTGAGCCTCTCGCATACTGAACTGAATAAAATCGCTTCTATTGCAGGAATCGAATCACTGGCAGCGGGTAAGATCAAATGGACAGTGCGTTCTTCTAAGGGCGTTAATGTCCAACAGTCTGCCGAAATTCGTACACTTGAACTTGAGCGTCCTGCAGGTTTTTCAGAGATACCTGCAGATCTATATTTAACAGGTGCAGCTTCTGAAGGTGGAGATGACTTGACAAAAGCCATCCAATTTAAGAAAACGGCTACTGGTGTATTTGAAGTTTATACCGAGATAAAACCAGGTGCCTATCACTTTGCAGAACGCAATGCCGGAACCCCGAAAACTTTTTCTGTGGAAGGCGATAACCTGAAGAATGGTGGCTCCGTGGACTATACCGGCGCTAAAAAGGTGTATCGCATCCAGGTAGACTTTAATACTGCTTCAGTTAGTTATACGGAGATTGTATCCATCGGTCTTTTCTTCAGCGCAGACAACAAAGTGATCTTCAATCTTCCTTATACAAGCAATGGCCTCTTTGTAGCACCCAACCAACCTGTTGTGTTTCATCAGGAATCCTGGGGAAGGGACGAGCGCTATAAGTTTCAGGTAAATGTGAAGAAAGCAGATGGAGCAGCTGCTGTAGAATGGATGGGCAGTACAAACCGGGATAATCAAGCTGCAACTGCTGACACACCGCCTTCTTATTTCAACGTGGTTCCGGTTGATAATTCGCAATATGATTTCTCCTTTAAATTTAACCATGCCGCAGACAACCACAATGTTGATTTGGTTTTAAAATTGAATGCGGAATCGTCCTATACACACACGGTAACCGTTAAATAATTATGAAAAAAGCAATTAAATACCTGATGGTAGCCGGACTTGTGTCCGGCTCCATCATTTTTTCCTCATGTAAGAAAGAAGTTTTCCCATTGTACAATGACGAAATTATAACAACGGATTACAACTATACGGCCTTAGCTGATTCGCTTCAGACGCAATTGTATCAAAACTATTCGGCTTCAAATGGTAAATATTTTGTACAAGACAATCAAGGAAACACTACATTCAATTACTGGCCTAACGCCCATGTACTCGATGTTATGGTGGATGGCTATATTCGCACAAAAGATCCGGTTTATGTGGGAAGGATGAAAACTCTTTTGGATGGGATAAAAGCTCAAAATGGCAATGCATATCCAAACAACTTTTATGATGATATGGGCTGGCTTTCTTTATCGAGCTTGAGAGCTTATGACGCAACAAAAGATGATGCCTATTTGCAGGCAACAACGACTTTATGGACGGACATGAAAAAAGGAATTTCGGACGTGATGGGTGGTGGAATGGGTTGGAGCAAAGACAAGCCAAATTTCAAGAATACGCCGGCTAATGGTCCTGCAATAATTCTGGCAGCCCGATTGTACCAGTTGCAGAATGACGCAGAAGACTTACAATTAGCGAGAAGCCTTTATGCCTGGCTAAAAGCGACCTTGGTAGAGCCTTCGACCTATACGGTATATGATGGAATAAACAGCGATGGTAGCGGCACATTGGTTAAGAATAAATACACCTACAATTATGGTTTATTTATAGGTGCAGGCCTGGAATTGTATAAAGCAACCAAGGAAGCTGCATATTTGACGGACGCTATTAAGACTGCAAATGCAGCCATAGGTGATCTTGAGCTGTCTCCAGGTGGTTTAATGAAAGACGAGGGGCAAGGAGATGGTGGCTTGTTCAAGGGCGTTTTTGTACGTTACCTTACTTTATTAGTTAATTCGCCGGATTTACCTGCCTCAGACCGCGACAAGTTCCTGGCCTACTTAAAATTCAATGCCCAGACCTTATACACGAAAGGGATAAACAGACCTTCACTAGCAGTTGGCTCGGCATGGAACAAGCCTGCTTCAGATAAAACAGACTTGACAACTCAACTGAGCAGTATCATGCTTATTGAAGCAGCAGCAAATCTAACTACCAGTGGTCTTTTAAAATAAAACCCAATACAAATTGAATTTACATCATGAAAAGGATCCACCAAAGCTACCTGCTTTTTTCTGCAGTCATTCTGTTTTCTATTGACACTGCGAATGCACAGAAGAAAAATACACTACAGACGCCAGACACTTCAAAAGCAGTTTGGAAAGATGGCGTAAACGCTGATTACAGAAATGCGGTTAAGGTGCTGTACAAAGGAATTCAGCAAAACTTCTATGAACCAAAAACGAACCTGTACCTGGAAACAACAGGTGTGCAGCGGGAAAATAAGCATTCTTGGTTATGGCCGCTTTGTGCATTGATTCAGGCAACAAATGAGATGGAACAACTTGAACCCGCGAAAGACTATATGTCTGGGGTGGCCAGAACAATAGACCAATACTACAATGATGCTCCACCTGCGCCTGCCTATCAGGATTATGTAACCGCCGAGCGCAAGAGTTCGCGCTTCTTTGATGATAATCAATGGATCGCGATAGCTTACCTAGACGCTTACAACCGAAACAAGAAGCCGATGTACTTACAAAAGGCAAAGATGATTTACGAGCACATGGTTAAAGCAGGTTTGGATACGGTATCTGGTGGCGGCCTTTACTGGAAAGAGGGGGAGAAGGATTCTAAGAATACCTGTTCAAACGGACCTGGAATTTTGGTATCCCTGCAGCTTTACAAAGTTACTCATGATCAGAAGTACCTGGATATGGCTTTGGGGATTTACAATTGGGCAAACAAGTATTTACAATCGCCTGAGGGAATTTACTATGATGCCATCAAGGTGCCCTCACTACAGATTAGTAGGCCATTCTATACCTACAATACCGGTAGTATGCTTCAAAGCAACGTATTGCTGTACGAAGTTACAAAAGATAAGAAGTACTTGAAGGAAGCGCAGCGAATTGCGCTTGCCGGTAAATTGTATTTCTACCACAATGGGCGGCTGCCATCGAATTACTGGTTCAATGCCGTGATGTTAAGAGGCTACGAAGCACTCTATAAAGTTGATAAAGATATCAAATGGATCGAATTCTTCAAGGAAGATGCGAATCGGATTTGGGCAGGAGAGCGCGACAAAAACAATCTCGTGGGCACCAAGACCGAGAAAAGTTTGCTTGATCAGGCAGGTATGCTTGAAATATATGCAAGGCTCGCAGCGCTGTAGTTCTGAGGCGTGTAAAATGTGAGAATAATTAATAGATTTGTTTATGTCCACTAAAGCACTCTCCATTAAAGACATTGCAAAAAAGGCTAATGTTTCTATAACAACAGTATCCTTTATTATCAATGGCAAGGGGGTAGAAAAAAACATAAGTACAGCGGTCATTGAACGTATCGAAAAGATTATTCAGGAGGACGGATATAAACCCAATCAGGTTGCACGGAGCTTGCGAATGGGAACATCAAAGATCATTGGGTTGATCGTAGAAGACATCTCTAATCCCTTTTTCGCAGGAATTGCAAGACTCATTGAGGACAAAGCTTATAAAAAAGGTTATAAGATCATTTATTCAAGTACAGAGAATCAACCAGGAAAAACAAAGGAATTAATAGATCTTTTTAAGTCCCGTCAGGTGGACGCTTACATTATTGCACCTGCTGAAGGTGCAAGGATTGAAATAGAAAAGTTGCTGCTCGAAAACAAACCTGTGGTATTGTTTGACCGATACCTGCCTGATCTTAATGTTAATTATGTGGGCATAGACAATTTTAATGCCTCCTACAATGCGGTAAAACAATTTGTAAAGGATAAGCGGAAAAACATTGCGCTGGTTACTGTCGATATCGATGTAGAACAAATTAATCATCGTCTTGATGGGTATAAACAGGCCCTGATTGATCATCAGATGCCTTTTAGTGCTGGTCTGGTCATTAAAATGCCCTTTGGACAAACGAAAGAAGAGACCATAGATCGACTTGTGCAGCTTTTTAAGTCACACCCGGAGATAGATGCCGTATTATTTGCAACCAACTATTTAGCAATTGGGGGGCTTATGGCTTTGAAGCAGATGAATAAAATGGTAAACGAGCGCTTTTCTGTAATTGCCTATGACGATGGGGATGTATTTAAGCTCCATACACCGCAAATTTCTGCCGTTGAACAGCCCTTAGATGAGATATCTGATAACATAATAAACTTGATCTTTCAACAAATCAGCGCAAAAGAGCAGTTGGCTCCGCAACAAATAATACTTTCTGGAAGACTAATCATAAGGTAATCAATTCCAGTTTTTGTATCTTCAATTTTACAACGAATTGGACATTTATTTTTGTGATCGAATTAAAATATATATATTATTGAGAACGGTAAAACGTTTTAGTATAGAACAACCAAATACTGTATGAAAAGAAGAGTTTTTTTAAGAAATACCGGGTTACTAAGTGCAGGTTTACTTGCAACAAAGGTCTCATTTGCTGCTGCTCCGCAGTTTCCAATTGTTCGGGTTGCAGCGTCAAAGCGGCAATTTCAAAGTAAGGCCGTCGAGGCCGCGATCAAAACCTTCCAAGCTAAAGTCAAAAACCCGGAACTAAGCTGGCTTTTTGACAACTGCTTTCCCAACACGCTGGATACTACCGTTCATCATAGCATGCAAAATGGCAAACCTTCAACCTATGTAATAACCGGTGACATTGATGCCATGTGGCTCAGAGATAGTTCTGCCCAGGTTTGGCCATACTTACAATTCATCAACGAAGACAAGCCATTAAAACAGCTTATTGCAGGTGTAATTGCACAACAAACAAAATGCATCTTAAAAGACCCCTATGCAAATGCTTTCTACGGAGATGAGAACAAGGTAGGAGAGTGGAAGAGTGACCACACGGATATGCAGCCCGGAGTACATGAACGGAAATGGGAAATAGATTCTTTATGCTATCCAATTCGCCTCGGATACCACTACTGGAAGAAGACCGGCGACAAACAACCTTTCGACGCAGCCTGGAAACAAGGGATTGAAAGTACTTTAAAGGTCTTTACAGACCAACAGCGTAAAGGCAGCAAAGGTCCTTATCATTTCCAACGACAAACGACACAGCCTACAGATACTCAGCCGATGGCAGGATATGGCTTTCCGATAAATCCAGTGGGTTTGATTTGTTCTGCTTTCCGTCCCAGTGATGACGCCACGATATTTCCTTTTCTGATTCCTTCAAACTTCTTTGCTGTCACTTCATTAAAGCAGGCTGCAGAGATGGTCAGTGCCTTGCACAACGATCAAGCGCTTGCATCCAATCTGCTTTCGCTTGCTAAAGAGGTGGAGGCGGCCATACAGAAGTATGGCATTGTGAATCATCCTAAATATGGAAAGATCTATGCTTTTGAAGTCGATGGCTTTGGTAGTCAGTACTTGATGGACGACGCGAATGTACCTAGTTTACTAGCACTGCCTTACCTCGGGGCGCTGGAGGCAACAGATGAGATCTATATGAATACAAGAAAGTTTGTGCTTTCAACTGATAATCCATACTTCTTTAAAGGGACAGCTGCGGAAGGTATCGGCGGCCCACATGCTGGGCAGGACATGATCTGGCCGATGAGCATCACCATACGTGCATTGACCTCGAACGATAAGGAAGAAATTTCAAGGTGTATTAAAACTTTGCAAAACACACATGGCGGAAAAGGATTTATGCATGAATCCTTCCATAAAGACGACGCTAAAAACTTTACACGGGCTTGGTTTGCCTGGTCAAATACTTTGTTCGGTGAACTTCTTTGGAAAACGTTTCATGCATCACCAGAGCTCTTGCAATCTTAAGAATATATTAAATGAATAATACAGTTGTACTGGGAATAGATATCGGGGGCTCGCACATTACAGCAGCATTGGTCGATTTAGCAACAAGACAAATCATAACGAACAGCGAAAAGCGCCGCTTTGTAGATTCGAACGGCAGTGCCGACGAAATTCTGGATAGCTGGTGTGCTGTAATAAACGAAGCTTTCGCCACATCACCTATGGTACAGAAGAGCGTAGGGATTGCCATGCCCGGACCCTTCGATTATGAATCAGGTATTTCGCTGATAGAGGATCAACAGAAGTTCAGGTCGCTATACCAGATGAACTTAAAAAAGGCTCTTGCTAAAAGGTTAGACATGGACGCTCTGGATTTTGCCTTTATTAACGACGCCGCTGCTTTCTTACAGGGAGAGCTGTTTTGTGGTGCTGCAATGAACTGCGACCGTGTACTTGGGCTTACTTTGGGGACAGGTCTTGGTGCCGCCATAACAGAAGGTATTGAGGCCAGGGATGCTGCACTCTGGGATATGAAATTTAAAGATGGCATTGCCGAAGATTATCTCTCCACACGCTGGTTTTTGGTGTCGTATCTGGCATTAACTGGTTCGGAAATCAATGGGGTGAAAGAACTGCTTGAAGTTCAGGATCATCGTGTAGAGGTTGAACAATTGTTTGATCAATTTGCCCGTAATCTGGCGGAATTTATTCAGCTTGCTGCATTGAAGCTTGACTTCCAATTTGTAATACTAGGTGGCAACATCTCCAATGGATACGGGTATTTTCTCCCTCGTTTGAACAAGTGCCTGGAAGAAAGTAATAGTGGTATCGTTGTTAAGGTTGCGTTGTTAAAAGAAGAGGCAGCGTTGATCGGTGCGGCAAGTCGACTTAGAAATATGGACACTGCGAATTAGTTTAGGCTTTCGATTACATAGAATTTAGAAAACAACAATGAACAAAATTTTGAAATTGCATGCCGGCTTAGTTTTAATACTTGCATCAAGTATGCAGGCAGGCGCGCAGAACATTAATTCCGCGCAGGTGACTAAGAAAAATGGCTACACCTTAACATTTGACAACAATGATCCGGCGTTAGATCCTGGGTTAAAGAAGAAGTTAACAGAAACCTTCTTTGAGGTATATCCAAAGTTAGCTAAAGAATACAACAAGAACACATCGAAGAACATCCGGTTTATGGTTGACACCACGTACAAAGGGGTAGCTGCCACCGACAATGATCAGGTTACTTTCAGCGCATCTTATATGGCAAAACACCCTGCGGATATTGATGTAGTCACCCATGAGGTTATGCATATCGTTCAGAGTTATGGCAACAGCGTGGGACCCGGCTGGCTCACAGAAGGGATTGCAGACTATGCCAGGTACCAGTTTGGTGTAGATAATGCGGCTGCGCACTGGCAATTACCGGAAGTGAAAGCTGGACAGAATTACGAAAACAGCTACCGCATTACAGCTCGCTTTTTGGCCTGGATAGAGAAGAAGGTTAAACCTGGAACCATTAAAGCAATAGATGCTAGCTTGAGGGCTCATTCTTACAGCCCAGAAATCTGGTTGAAGTTAACGCACAAAGACCTGGATACGCTTTGGTCGGATTATGTCAAGAATCCTCTGATCTAGATCGAAAGCCCAATTGAATACCGAAAGACACTTGTAATTTAAAAGAGAAATGAAAAAAATTCTTACCCTGTTATTCAGCCTAAGCACCGCCTGGGGCTTCGCACAAACGTCTGGCAAAACTATGGACCCGGTTGAGTTTGTAAACCCTTTGATGGGGACACAGTCAAAACCCGACCTATCCAATGGAAATACCTATCCGGCCATAGCAGTTCCCTGGGGCATGAATTTCTGGACACCTCAAACGGGGAAAATGGGAGATGGCTGGGCATATACGTATGATGCGGATAAGATAAGGGGATTCAAACAAACACACCAGCCGTCGCCATGGATGAATGACTACGGTCAGTTTGCCATTATGCCGGTTACTGGAAGTCTTAAATTTAAGGAAGATGATCGTGCAAGTTGGTTCAGCCATAAGGCCGAAACTTCGAAACCTTACTACTACAGCGTTTACCTTGCAGACGCAAACGTTACGACGGAGATTACACCTACCGAACGTGCTGCACAATTTAGGTTTACCTTTCCGAAAACTGACAGTTCCTTTGTAGTTGTTGACGCCTTGAACAAGGGCTCGTACATTAAGATCATTCCGGAGGAAAGAAAGATCATAGGCTATTCTACAAAGTTTGCAAGAGGACCACTGCCTAAGAACTTCAAAAACTATTTCGTTATCCATTTTAATAAGGCATTTACAATATCTAAAACATGGAGCGATAAGACACTGAAGGATGGTTTAGAATTGCAGAGTGACCATACCGGTGCCGTAATTGGTTTCAAAACCGCGGCGGGTGAAAAGGTTATCGCTAAAGTTGCTTCTTCATTTATCAGTTTCGAACAGGCTGAAATAAGCTTAAAGCGGGAACTGGCAAACGATGATTTCGATGCAACGAAAGCGAAGGCGAAGGCGATCTGGAACAAAACGCTGGGGCGCATAAATATTGAAGGTGGGTCGATTGATCAAACCCGCACCTTCTATTCTTCTTTATACCGCACCTTGTTTTTCCCCAATAAGTTGTATGAAGTGGATGCAAACAATAAGATCGTTCACTGGAGCCCATATAATGGAAATACCCTTCCAGGATACATGTTTGCTGGCACAGGCTTTTGGGATACCTTCCGGGCCTTGTACCCATTCTTAAACCTGATGTACCCATCGATAAACAAAGAGATGCAGCAAGGTTTGATTAACGACTTTAAAGAAGGTGGATGGTTACCGGAATGGAGCAGTCCGGGTTATGCCAATATTATGGTAGGCAACAACTCCGCTTCTGTTGTTAGTGATGCTTACATTAAAGGGCTCCGTGGTTACGACATCAATACTTTATGGGATGCGGTAACCCATGGTGCGAACAATGAAGGTCCGATTGAAGCCGTTGGGCGTAATGGTGTTAAATATTACAATGAACTTGGCTATGTACCTTTTGACGTGAAGATTTCTGAGAATGCAGCTAAGACTTTAGAATATGCCTACGACGATTTTGCTATATACCAGTTGGGACGGGCTTTAGGAAAGCCTGAATCCGAGATCGGCATCTATGCAAAACGAAGTATGAACTACAAAAACCTATTTGATCCAAGTACAGGATTAATGCGTGGTAAGAACGAGAATGGAACATTCCAATCGCCATTTAGTCCTTTCAAATGGGGCGGAGCCTTTACGGAAGGAAACAGCTGGCATTATACCTGGTCGGTATTCCATGACATCAATGGCCTATCGAATTTGATGGGTGGAAAAGAGAAGTTTGTGATGAAGCTAGATTCTGTATTTAGCTTGCCTCCGGTGTTTGATGAAAGCAATTACGGAGGTGTTATTCATGAGATCAGGGAAATGCAAATTGCGAACATGGGACAGTATGCTCATGGAAATCAGCCCATACAGCATATGATCTATTTGTACAATTATGGAGGTGCCCCATGGAAGACGCAGTATTGGGCAAGAGAGGCTATGAACCGACTTTATCGTGCAACGCCAGATGGATATTGTGGCGATGAGGATAACGGTCAGACTTCCGCCTGGTATGTATTCTCCGCCTTAGGTTTTTACCCGGTAACACCGGCTGTAGACCAGTATGTTCTTGGTGCACCATTGTTTAAAAAAGTGACTTTGAACCTTGAAAACGGAAAAACCGTAACGATTAATGCGCCTGCAAACGGTGATGAAAACAGGTATGTACAATCTTTGCAGATGAACGGCAAGGCCTATTCAAAGAACTGGTTGTCGCACAGCGATCTCCAGAAAGGTGCAGTATTAAACTTCAACATGTCGGCTGTGCCGAATAAACAAAGAGGTAGCGCAACAGCCGACTTCCCATATTCTTTTTCTACGGAAAAGCAAAGTAAATAATTTAGCTGCTATAGGCCAGCAATAGGGAAAGGAGGCACAAGGCTGCCTCCTTTTTATTAACTTTGAGCTATGCTATTGACGGATACCCACACCCATTTGTATTATGAAACCGATGCCGAAAAGCAAGCACAGCTGATGCAACGCTGCTTTGATCATCAAATTAACCGCTTGTTTTTACCCAACGTTGATGTAGCGTCAATTACCATGATTGACGAGCTTGTAAGCAGGTATCCTGAGAACTGCTTTGCCATGGCCGGACTGCATCCCTGTGACGTTAAAGAAGACTATGAAAGCGCGTTGTCAGAAATTTATGCAAGTATCGAAAGAAGGAAAATCTATGCGATCGGAGAGATAGGTATTGACTTATACTGGGATAAAACGACTTTAGGTATCCAGCAAAGTGCTTTTCATGCTCAGATAAAATGGGCAAAGGCATTGAGCCTTCCAATAGTAATTCATTGCAGGGAAGCATTCGATGAAGTTTTCGAACTGCTTGAATCTGAGAAAGACGATAAGCTTTTTGGTATTTTCCATTGCTTTACAGGAAATTTGGAACAGGCACAGCGGGCGATTGGCTTGGGTTTCTACCTGGGCATTGGTGGCGTTGTTACTTATAAAAAGGCGGGCCTGGATCTTGTTTTGCAGGATGTGCCACTTGAAAAGTTGGTACTTGAAACCGACTCACCTTATTTAGCGCCAGTGCCGTTTAGAGGAAAGCCCAATGAGAGCAGTTACCTAATTCATATTGCTCAAAAAGTTGCCGAGATCTACCAGGTTCCGGTGGAGCAGGTTGCGGAGGTGACAACAGCAAATTCTATACAGATTTTCAAGGTTTAAGCATGACTAAGATCTTAATCATTTATACGGGTGGTACCATTGGGATGGTAAATGATCCATTAACCAAAAGTTTGATTCCCTTTGATTTCGGGCAGATTCAGCAGAATGTTCCGGAACTTGCCAGGCTGAATTATGATCTGGAGGTTCATTCCTTTGATCCCATTCTGGATTCATCCAACATGGACCCGACAGCTTGGGTAGAGCTTGCCCGGATTATTGAAAACAGATATGAGGATTTTGATGGTTTTGTAATTCTGCATGGATCAGATACAATGGCATTTACAGCCTCTGCGCTAAGCTTCATGTTGGAAAATCTGAGCAAGCCGGTCGTGCTGACTGGTTCCCAGCTGCCTATTGGAGAAATCAGAACTGACGCAAAGGAGAATTTAATTACCGCACTGGAGATTGCCGCAACTCGCAAGCACCATGCTGCGATGGTTCCTGAAGTTTGTATTTATTTCGATTATAGATTGTTTCGCGGAAACCGGTCTATAAAATATAACTCTGAAAAGTTTGAGGCTTTCCAATCGCCGAACTATCCAATACTTGCCGAAGCAGGCGTATACCTGTCTTTTTTCAAAAACTACATTCAACACCAACCTAAAGAACCTTTCAAGGTGCACTATCAGCTTGATCCGAACATTGGTGTGTTGAAATTATATCCCGGGATCAGCAAGAATGCTGTAGACGCCATCACAGAATCCGCCGTTGCGGCTATCGTTTTGGAAACCTTCGGTTCAGGGAATACCACAACGGCAGAATGGTTTACGGAAAGTTTACAAGGGGCAATAAACCGGGGCAAGATCATTGTGGATATCTCACAATGTCAGGGTGGCTCAGTACAGCTGGGGAAGTATGAAACCAGCAAGCGCCTGGAGGAAATGGGGGTTCTGAGTGGTTACGATATGACCTTTGAAGCGACAATTGCGAAGCTGATGTTCCTATTGGGAAAGGGCATGAGTCGGGAGGAGATTGTCAGCTGCATGGAAAGATCCTTACGAGGAGAAATGAGTGTTTAAAGTAAAAAGATCTCTAAAAAACTTGCTTATTATTTATGAGAGGATAATAAGCCTATTTTTGAACTTTCAATTAACTGAATGAAGATAGAGCAGATTTATACCGTGTGTCTGGCAGAGGCCGCTTACTATATTGAAAGTGATGGTGAAGCTGCAATCATCGATCCACTTAGGGAAGTAGATTCTTATCTGCAGCGGGCTGAGCAGGATAATGCCAAGATAAAGTTCATTTTTGAAACGCACTTCCATGCGGATTTCGTTTCGGGCCATGTTGATCTGTCGAAGAAGTCTGGCGCTGCAATCGTTTACGGACCTACCGCAAAGACCAATTTTGAATCGCATATTGCGGAAGATGGGGAAGTGTTCAAGGTTGGAAAGATCAGTATCACAGCACTGCATACGCCCGGCCACACCCCCGAATCAACAACCTACTTACTTAAAGATGAACAGGGGAAGCCTTACTGTATTTTCACAGGAGATACATTATTTATTGGGGATGTTGGAAGGCCGGATCTTGCACAGCAAGAGGAACTGACCATGGAAGATATGGCTGGCACGTTGTACGATTCGCTGCATACTAAAATATTAACCTTACCAGACGATGTATTGATCTATCCGGCGCATGGCGCAGGCTCTGCTTGTGGTAAAAACATGAGTAAGGAAACGTTTGATACTTTGGGTAATCAGAAGTTGAATAATTATGCGCTGAGGGCCGATAGCAAATCGGCTTTTATAAAGGAAGTTACAGACGGCATTTTGCCACCGCCACAGTATTTCGCTAAAAATGCAGCTTTAAACAAACTGGGCTCGGCAGCCTATGATGCAGTGCTGAAACACGGTTTGAAGCCGTTATCACCAGCTGGCTTTGAAGCTGCGGCACAGTACGACCTAACGCTAATTTTGGACACCCGGAATCCGGAGGACTTCGCAAAAGCCTTTATCCCAGGCTCTATTAACATTGGTTTAAACGGTCAGTTTGCCCCATGGGTCGGTGCATTGATTACGGATTTAAACCAAGAGATTTTGTTGGTGTGCGAAGTTGGTAAAGAACAAGAAACAATTACCCGCTTGACGAGGGTAGGCTATGACAATGCCATAGGATACCTTGAGGGCGGAATGCAGGGCTGGATAGCTGCAGGTAAGCAAGTTGATGCAATCAGCTCGGTTACTGCTGCTGAACTTGAAGAGCTGGCGGCTTCTGGAGAAAGCCTACATGTGCTGGATGTACGTAAGCCTTCGGAATATGATGCCGAGCATTTGGAAATTAGCATGGAGCGGCCATTGGATTTCATCAACGAATGGATAGATGAGATCAATCCGAAGGAGCATTATTTTGTACATTGCGCCGCAGGCTATCGTTCGATGATTGCTGCTTCAATCTTAAAGTCGAAAGGTATTACAAATGTGGTTGATATTGCCGGCGGGTACGCTGCACTTACAACTACAAGCCTAAAGCGGACAGATCTCGCTAGTCCGGTAAAACAATGAAGGTTCAAAAGGAAATGAAGTCAATGGAAGAATATGACGTATTAATCATAGGTGCAGGCCCGATAGGTATGGCTTGTGCAATTGAAGCTACAAAAGCGGGGTTGAAGTATGTAATTGTTGAGAAAGGCGCGCTTGTCAATAGCTTGTACAACTACCCGGTTTTCATGACTTTCTTTTCTACTTCCCAGCGGCTTGAGATTGGCGATGTTCCTTTCGTGAGCATCAATCCTAAGCCAAACCGCAATGAAGCCGTGGAATACTATCGCCGGGTGGCTGAAAAGTTCTCCTTGAATATTCATTTGTTTGAAACTGTGACTAAGGTAGCACGACAGACAGACGAATCCTTTCTCATAAGCACCAGCAAAAGAGAATATAAAGCAAAGTATGTTATCGTATCTACAGGGTTTTATGATGTGCCGGTTATGATGAACATCCCTGGCGAAGAGCTTCCGAAGGTTACCCATTACTACAAGGATCCGCACCTGTATGCTTTTCAGAATGTGGTTGTAGTAGGGGCAAACAACTCGGGTATCGATGCTGCTTTAGAAACCTACCGTAAAGGCGCGAATGTTACCCTGGTTATACGGAGTTCTGAAATTGGATCGTATGTAAAATACTGGGTGCGCCCGGATATCGAAAATAGAATTAAAGAGGGGTCAATCAAAGCGTACTTCAATGCGGAGTTGACCTCTATCGAGGCGGATACCGTGCATATTAAAACTAAGGAGGGCGAAGTTGTGCTGCAAAATGATTTTGTAATTGCAATGACTGGCTATACTCCTGATTTCGAACTGCTGAAAAATCTTGGCCTTGATCTTTGCGCTGAACCGTTGAATAATCCGACTTACAATCCTGAAACAATGGAGACGAACATAGAAGGCTTATACTTGGCGGGCGTTGTTTGCGGAGGCACAGATACACATAAGTGGTACATTGAAAATTCACGTGTACATGCGAATCAGATCTTTGATCATATTGCTGCGCGCATAGCTGAGCAAATCTAAGCTGTTGATGCCTTTTCCGGATAAGCCGGATTAAAAGACTGCTTTTAAAGGAATTTAATTAAGTTTGCAAAAATACTTCCTACCTGAATGCCAGGAATAAACCAAATCAAACAACCCATAGCTGCTGATATAGATGTCTTCGAAGAGAAGTTCAAAGCATCCATGCACAGTGATGCCCCACTTTTAGACCGCATCACCCATTATATCGTTAAAAGAAAAGGTAAGCAGATCAGGCCGATGTTCGTCTTTTTTGCTGCTAAACTTTGCGGTGGTATTTTGGAATCAACGCACCGGGGTGCTGCATTGGTAGAGCTTCTGCATACAGCCACACTTGTGCATGATGATGTGGTGGACAATGCGTATGAGCGCCGGGGATTTTTCTCCATCAATGCATTGTGGAAAAACAAGATTGCTGTACTGGTAGGCGACTACCTTTTGGCTAAGGGTTTATTGCTCTCGGTAAATAACAATGAGTTTAGATTGTTGCAAATCGTTTCTGAAGCAGTTAAACAAATGAGTGAGGGGGAACTGCTGCAGATTGAGAAAGTCAGAAAGATGGACATCAGCGAGGAACTATACTTCGATGTAATCCGACAGAAAACGGCTTCCCTAATTGCTTCTTGTTGTGCCTGCGGTGCTTCTTCTGCCGGAGCAGATGACGAAACTGTAGAAAAGATGCGCTTGTTTGGAGAAAAGGTTGGAATCGCATTTCAAATCAAGGATGACACCTTTGACTTTGGGACAGATGATGTCGGTAAACCACTCGGTATCGACATCAAAGAAAAGAAGGTTACGTTGCCTTTGATTTACGCATTAAACAGATCAGATAAATCTGAAAGAAAAAAAATTATTAACT
>JAQBOT010000255.1 GCA_028287885.1 Pedobacter sp. | reverse complement strand
GAGAAAAGTTTCTTTTGATTCAGGTTGCCATGGCTCTACAATATACCGATCGAATGAATTATAACGAATGAAGATTATTTCATGAAACATTGTCTTCCTTCTGCTGTTCCAACTAAAAACAGACGATTATGAAACGTTTATTAGTAGTAGTTGCTCCTTTGCTATTAATCATTGCAGCGTGCGGCGGGGGCAATACGTCATCCAATGTACAAAGTCCGGGTAGCGAAAAAACAACAAAAGACAAGCTGTTGAACACTGGAGCCGACCTTTTACAATCGAAAACACCGTTGAGTAAGTTTAATACCTACTTAGATGGCTTTCACTTTTACAATGGCAACATGAATGCTCAGATGGAAGCACATCATTATGTAAATCAATTGAATGAGGATTTGTATCAAGCGGTGATTTTCGATGGCAATGGGAAAGACGCAAAACTGATGGGGGTTGAATATATTATCACACCAAAGTTGTTCAAGAACTTATCCGCAGAAGAAAAGAAACTATGGCATTCGCACCAATATGAGGTTAAATCGGGAACTCTAATTGCCCCGGGCATCCCAGATGTGGCAGAGCACGAGTTGATGGAAAAACTTGTTTCTACTTACGGAAAAACAATACACACCTGGCATACAGATCAGCAAAGAACACTACCTATTGGTGCGCCAATGGTTATGATGGGATCCACCAAAGATGGCCAGATTAAACAGGAATTGATCCGCGCCAGAGATGAACGTTTTAAAGTGTCAACTGAGCAAATAAAAAAGGAACGTGCAGATATTCCAATGCCAAAGGTAGATCCAATGGCAAACGCCTGGGAACATGGTGAGATCAGGCAGTTTACAATTTCTACCCATGCAGACAGTGCAATGCATAAACATCAGGGACCACCACAGCAAGCAACTAAGAAGCAGACAAATGTGAATTAGAAATCCTGGGTTGCTGCAATGTAATTTGATGCAAGTTTGTAGCCCAGCCACGATTTAAACTTAGGGACTTATTATTAGTATAGTAAAAACGCGTTATCCTCTACGATCAGAAATCGTCATTATCTGACTCAATTTCTCTTGCATTTAAAATCACATCTATCACCATTACCAAGACCAGTATAATGGCCGTTATAAAAAAGATTGCCATAACCTTTTAATTTAAGTAACAATCAGACATTTGATAATCACGAATCAAATGTCATCAATAGACTTTAAGTTAAGGTTACCACAGTGTTATATGTAATGATGTTGTTTTGTTAAAAGTGCCAATCAAAAAGGCTTGTACTTAACAAGTTATAGAATCTGGAAACCTAGAGCTGCATTTACAGGTATTCTGATCGCGCTCAAGGCCGCATTGATCACGGCTTCAGCTTTTATAATGTCGATGACATCGACGGTCAACAGTACGATTTTCGAAGTATTCTTGTGCATATTGAGCAACAGCTTTGCTTGCTCATCCGAGATCGTTCCGTCATTTTTCATCTGCTCAATATCAACAAGCGCCTGTGCCAGGGTCTTAAACGAAGAACTTGCAATATCCGCTACAGCCGGCCAATTGCCGGCCAGGGTTGTCCTTGCTGCCGCCACCATCTCCTCAAAAATTGTAATAAAGTTCAACTTAGCCATAATCTTTGGGTCCGATTTTACTTTCTTTTTAGTGCATTCTGAGATGCCATGACATTGACCAATGAGGTTTCCACAAGAGCCTTTGCCGTACTTAGCATACGCTTGTTGAATCCGGTTTTATGAAGTGATTCGAAGTCTTTCATGTTCTGATTAAGTGCAATGATCATCTTCGTTACCTGCTCATACTTTGGGAGTGATTGTGTCTTCATCTTTAAACTTTCCAACTCAGAGAAGATCGTAATATAAGATGCATGATGCTTTTCATAACTGTTCTCTTTCAGCCGACTATTTTCGAGGTTAATTTCCAGTGTTACCAGCAAAAGAGACACATCATCTGAAACCTTCTGAATGCTTTCATCAACCTTCTCATTGTATGCCCCAGCAAGCATCACATGACAGCTCGCAAAATAGATTGGTATGAGTAGGGCTATAAGCCAGTGTTGCCCCTTAAAAGCTTTTAAATACATACACCATATGTTTAATCGTACACGCTTGCTTACTGAAGTTAACAAAAAACCTAAGTATATTACAGTAAAAGTCCTGGTTTTTAAATAGCTATAAGTAGCTATTTTTCGACTGCTTAAAATTAATTATATTAGGATTTAGCTAGTTAGTCATGGATGCAGTATTGGATCTGACTGCAAGAGCAGCCTCGTTTATTGGTGTCATACAGCAGTTGTGTGTCGATTATCCCGAAAAATGTGAATCCGCACAAACCTTTCACTTACTCAATCCGAACTCCCAGATAAAGGAGCTGCTTCTTGAGCAAGCCTGTACTGATCCAGCCTTTAGAAACAAAGCCCAACAGCTCTTGCTAATTAGCAACCGCAATCCAGATCAAACCCGACTGGCTGAATGTTTAGTCAAACGGGAGCTTGCACTTTTAGACTGGATCTGGGATAAAAGTAATCTGGTACTTCTAACTGATGATCAGGATCAATATGACTCACTGCCTTCCCAGGAGCGCTGGCGGACGAAAATTAGTCGTTTGTTGTACGAAAGACCCGACGAGCGAGCATCGCTTGCTTCAAAAATAAAGTACCTGCCAAATCAAATCGTACTCGCCTCCGGTGGGAAGAGCCATGGCACTTTAATGCAGCGATTGCTGCAGGAATACGAGTCGGATTACGAGGAACTCCAAGTCATACTATCCGAGAAGCATTTGAGATTATTGCATGAGGGCAAGATGTTTGACCTGCAACTTGCCAATCGTCTACTTGCAGATCGTGATCAGTTACAACAAATTTTAATGCAGGAAGAGGTGCCGATTCCCTTCGAACTCGTACTAGCGGAAGAACTTAAAGAGATCAAAGCCTGTCGCATTAAGCGAGAACTTGAGCTTAAGCTTGTTAAACGCGCAACGACCAGCCGTTCAATGCAAAGCAGGACTATATTCAACCCCTTTCTACCCACAGAAGACCCTATAGAGACCGCGAAAACAATGGACATTCACAGCTTGGCTTTTTCGGGAGGCGGAATCAGATCTGCAACCTTCAACCTGGGTGTGTTACAGGCTTTCGCTAAAGCTGGCCTGCTATCCAGATTCGACTATCTTTCTACAGTGTCTGGTGGCGGATATGTTGGATCCTGGTTTGTCGCCTGGATTAAAAGAGCTGGATCTGTACATAAAATTAGCGACCGTCTGAATCCGGATCGATCTACAGATCCGATGGCGGATGAAGTCCGCCCCATCCGCTGGCTCAGGATGTACAGCAACTACCTGAGCCCAAGTACAGGCATCATGTCGGTAGATTCCTGGACGGTGGGTATGACGATCACAAGAAATATGCTCTTAAACCAAATCCTCATTCTGCTTATGCTCTTCACATTACTTGTCTTTGGAAGATCACTCTTCTATTTTTGGGATCAGTATGTAACCCAAATTCCAGCAACAGCAATGGTTTATTCCGCTTCAGCTTTTATCTTGATGGGCTCCCTGTTGGCGGGTGCAGGAATGTACTTCCACGCTAAATTAAATAGCGAAGAGGGAGTGAAGCACAACATCAACACACTTGCATCACACCTGCGGAATTCTATGCTATACCTAGCCTACCTTGCTGCATTCATCGCCAGCGCATGGTTTTTCAAAAATCAATACCCCATCAACGACAAACAAGCATTTCTGGAAAAACTCTTTTACCTCTCTCCACTTGCCATAGTTACTTTCATTGGCTTGATATCCATTGCCTGGTTGGGCCGTTATGACAGGTGCATACCAACAACTTCTACACCCAAACCGTTAGGCATAGCAA
>JAQBOT010000238.1 GCA_028287885.1 Pedobacter sp. | reverse complement strand
GGCCCGATGAGATACTGGATGACAAGTACGGGTACCTTGTTCCTGTTGGGAATGCTGTAGCACTCGCAAAGAAAATGGAATTTGCTTTAGATAACCCACTTGAAAAAACCATGCTTAGGCACCGGGCACAAGAATTTAGTGTTGATCACATCATGAGGCAGTATGCCGATATGTTTGAATCCGTTGGTGGCTTAAACAATATTAAGCATGAGGACTTACCGGAATTTTAATGGTGATCTTACTTTTCGCCGTGAGATCAATATCAATTTGACCATTTAAAAGCCCAATTCTGTTACACAATGCATCAAGGCCGCGACCTTTGACTTGCTTTGCGAGCAATCCAGGTCCATTATCACCTACGGTTAAGAATATGTAACCACCCTCAAATTTCAGTTCAAGGGAAGCGCTGTTTGCCGCTGCATGATCAACAATGTTTTCCAGCAGTTCTTGTGCCATGCGGTAAATGGAAACCTCAAGGTATCTTTCAAATCTATTTCTTAGGCCGAAGAAGCCTAATTTCACGTCGAGCTTAGGCGTAAACTGCCTACAAAGATCTTTGATCGTTTCCTCAAGCCCGAAATCTTCCAGTATAGCGGGTGTCATTAAATGTGATAGCCGGCGAACTTCTCTAATGGCCTGCGCTAAGATCTGATCCGTGCGTTCCTTTGTCTCTAAGAAGGCTTGAGCGTTAGACAGCGCAGCGTTGGGTTCCATATGTCGTAAGTTAATCTTAACTGCGTACAATAGCTGACCTATTCCGTCTCGGAAATCTTGGGCAATACGGCTTCTTTCTTCTTCCTGAGTACGTACTGTCGCTTTGAAAATTTCAAGCTTCTGAACTTCTTCCATCTGCCTGATTTTAGCTTCCGCAGTTCGGATTGGAGTTATATCAAGGTTAGTGGCAACAAGCCCCTCTTCCATTTTCACAAAAGTGCAGGAATACCAATTATCAAAGCCATCATAAGGATAGTAGAACTCTATATTTTCAGACACACCGGTTTCCATTACCTTGATCATAAGGTCGAACAATCCGGTTGCACGGACACCCGGATACTCCTGAGTATATATCTTTCCTACGAGATCGGTCCGATTTGTTGCCCGCTCCGTTTCTCTACTTACCAACGCAAAGGTGAAATCAAGAATCTTACCCTTATCATCTCGTATCGGCTGCAATAGAGACATCCCGATGAGCGTGTTATCAAAGATTGATTGCAGCAGATCCCTACTTTTGGACAGCGCTTCAAGTGCCTTTGCTAGTTCTTCATCTTGTTTGGTTTTTTCAGTGATATCATGTGAAACCCCTAAAATATGCAGGGGATTACCGTGTTCATCTTCAATTACTCTTCCTTTACTTAGAATGCACTTCATCTCACCTTGCGGTGAAAAGATCCGGCGAATGTATTGGTAAGGCTGTTTAGTCGCCGCTGCGTTTTCAATTGCCGAATTCACCAAGGCGACATCTTCAGGATGTGAGATGGTATTCAGAAATTGAAGCGTAGGCACAAAGGACTTTGGTTCATATCCGATTAACTTGTACATTCCATCAGAAAACCAAATTTTCTGATCTCGCAAGCTCAGGCGGTAACTACCCGTATTACCTGCTTCTTCCGCTTGCCGGAGGAAATCGGAACCAGCAGCAATCTTCTTTATATCTTCATCAAGAGAAGCCTGTAAGGCTTTTTCCTTTTTTATGATATCAGTAATATCGTTGACCTTATGAATAATGTATATAACATTTTGATGCTCGTCCAGCACTGGGGTATTTGACACCTGCCAATAACCACAATCGACGGTTGCTGCGGACGCTCGCTTTAGCGAGTTAAATTTCTGTACGCCCATGAACTGGGGTTCTGCGGTACGAACAGCAGCATCCAGAGTTGTTTTCATGTCACCTAAACCTCTTGTGTCTGCAAAACCATATCTGAAAAGTATATCTGCGATTGACATACAGCATATTTCCTCCCTGGTCGCCGAAATTGCTTTTAAATAAGCATTACTCGCAGCCAGTACACTTAAATCTGTAGCCAAAATCAAATATAAGTCAGGTACAGTGTCAAAGATCCGCAAAGCATCTTGCCAATCTATTTCATAGTTTACTGTATGGTCAGTACTTCTCATTGTTATTTGTTATTCTTTTTTCAGCATAAATGCGGTACATTCTGTAAAACGCCTGTGCAATTTACTGCAAGTTTACGCAAGAAATTGAAATAACAAAGGAGAAACAAGTCAGATATATAGAACTTTAAACAGTTAACCACCAATTTACATGCAAAGGCTTGTACCGAACCCCCGCCTCCTTGCATCCTTAAACATGGAAATTTTTGCAACCCCGTGCAAAAACGTCTACTTCCATGACAATGGATTCCGCAGATATGTACACCTATTACTCGCTTTGCTGCACCGTGTAGAAATTGTGAACTGTTTTGTTACTATTGGGAAAAACATCTTCCTGACAGCTAACAACGGATACTTACATGTAAACTAATTGCACAGGTTTTAATATCTGATACACTTCGCCGAAGCCCCTTGCTTTAAAGGCAACAGTTTTGCATACGTAATGGAAGAGAAGTGTAAACCACTTGTAAACCTAAACTCAAACATGAAAAAAACTCCAAAAACCAGCAACAATTTCAATGTACGTACATCCATTTGGTCATTGTTTATTTTGCTTGCCGCAACATCTAGCTGCAAAAAGGACGAGTCATCAACCGTCAATTCCAACGCCAGCGACGCCTCGGCAAGCGTGATTAACACTCAAGCAACCGGGCCCGCTCAATTGACCTTTGGCTCGGCTGCAGATTTCAGTATTCTCGCAAAATCAGGAATATCAACTACAGGTACTACCGCTATAGAAGGTAATATCGGTGTTAGTCCCATAGCCAGAACAGCTATCACTGGTTTCGGCCTTACTATGGATCCGACAAATCAATTCTCGCGTACGCCAATTGTAACAGGACAAGTTTATGCATCCGATTATGCCACACCGACTCCAGCGAAAATGACAAAAGCCATCAACGATATGGAGGCTGCTTATACTATGGCGAATGGATTTACGGTACCTACCCCGGTTGTGGGATTAAATGACGGCGATATTACCGGGCGCACACTTAAGCCTGGTATCTATAAATGGTCTACAGGATTATTGATTTCCGCAGCTGGCGTTACGCTATCGGGAGGGCCGAATGACACCTGGGTGTTTCAGATTGCGCAGGACCTAACCCTAAATAGTGGTGCAAGAGTTACCTTAAAGGGTGGAGCTCTCGCAAAAAACATCACTTGGGTTGTAGGCGGACAGGCGACACTTGGCACAACAACACACTTATGTGGAACCATTCTTAGTAAAACACTAATTTCTTTAAATACAGGTGCAACTGTTACCGGTAGGCTGTTTGCTCAAACTGCAGTTACATTGAATGCAAGTACGGTGAAAATACCTAAATAGAAAAAGTTAAACTGCCAGGATGCAGGATCCTTGCGCAATGTATAAAAACAATAATCTGCTCTTTAAAACCAGGTCACTTAGTGAACGACCTGGTTTTTTTTATGCTCGGAACTGCCGGGTATTTAACTACCATATTAGTCACAAGGATTTGTAATTTTACCTAATTGGAAATAGACAATTTCAAGTTGAGCACTGCATGGTAAATACAAATACGTTTCGAAATCAAGAAAGACAAATTGTGCTGATCGTTTTCGGCATAATGTTAATCCGGGCAGTTTTCCTGTTTCTTATGGGCCCTATGCCTCAGGATGCCTACTATTTCTTTTACAGTCAGCATTTGGCGCTTTCTTACTTTGATCACCCTCCAATGATCGCATACATCTTAAGTTTATTTACTACGGTGTTGGGAAAACATGTGGTCGCAATCAAACTTGCAGATACCGTGACGACCGTTCTTACAATTGTATTGTTCTATAGGCTTTCAAAATGCTTTCTTGGGCACAAACAAGCGAGTAAAGCATTGTTGTTGCTGCTATCTACCTTTATGGTCACGATCCTCTCTTTGATCTCCACTCCAGACGTTCCTTTGCTGATGTTTTGGGCATTGTCGTTGAATTTCCTTTACCAAGCGGTATTTAACAACAAAAATCTGTACTGGATCTGGGCAGGTATTGCAATGGGATTAACTTTCGATAGTAAATATACCGGCATTTTCATACCTGCAGGATTGATCCTTTTCTTACTGCTGTCTGATGTGCACAGAAAAAGGTTTCTTTCCATCTGGTTCTGGCTTGCGGTACTTTCTTTTTTCATTACCATTCTCCCGGTGATTATCTGGAATGTACAACACGACTTTGCCTCTTTTAAATTTCAAAGTACAGCGAGGATGAATGATCCCGGCATGCATTTACAGATTAAGTACTTTCTAGGCTTAGTCGGCCATCAGTCCTTTATTTTGATGCCGATCTTGCTCGGATCAATCTTGTATTTCTCTTACCGCGTGCTAAAGTCTAAGCAATTTAACCCCTTAAAACTTGATTCCAAAAAGCAGTTTTTACTTTGTTTCTCCCTACCTATGATCCTGTGCTTTGTACTTGTTTCGTTTTTCGCTTGGGTAAAACTGAACTGGATTATGCCCGCTTATCTAAGCGCAATAATTCTTGTAAGCTTGTACCTATCTGATAAATGGCTGCGGGTTCAAGTGGTGTTTTCCGCATTAATCCACGTGCTATTAGCGTTTGAAATCATCTTTTATCCTGTACAAGTAAAATCGGATGATACCTGGTATGGTTGGAATCAATTGTCAGATCAGGTGAAAACACTTCAAAAGAAGTATGCTACTTATTTTGTGTTTTCCGCGGATACCTATAAGACTTCTGCAGAACTGAATTTGTACA
>JAQBOT010000236.1 GCA_028287885.1 Pedobacter sp. | reverse complement strand
CATTCACAAAGGACACTAAAACGGGTGCAAATATAATTTCATGCCCAATATTGGTTGAGGTGATTTCTTCCTCCACTTCAAGCATAAGCTCCCCCATATCAAACCTTTGTTTGTCAATATTCATCTTTCCAGCCTCCAAACGTGATACGTTTAAAAAGCCGTTGATCATCGTTGTCATTCTTTTAGCCTGGCTGTTCGCTTTATCAAGCAAATTGAGACTAAACGTATCCGATCTGTGCTTCGCCTTATTGAGCAGTACTTGTATATACCCATTCATAGAGGTAAGTGGTGTCTTCAGCTCATGACTTACCATGCCAATAAAGTCGTTCTTGCGCTGCACCTCAAGTTTTTGCTCAGTAATGTCAGTCAGCGCACCTGTAAGATAATTTTGCGTTCCATCCTTGTTATAAATCATTCTACCAACAGACCTAATCCAACGTTCCTTACCGTCCTGTCGTCCAATAATGGGATATTCAATAAAGAACCTTTTGCCGGAATCTACAGCTTGGTTAATGGAATCGATAAGCAGGCGGGTGTAATCAGGACGAACCTGGGCCATAGCCTCCTCCAAGCTCAATGTACTACCTGGAGCCAATCCAAAGATTTTGTTGACCTGAGCAGAGGTAGTCCATTCGGTTTTATTGGCCGGCATTGACCAGGTACCTAATTCGGCAGCGTCGGTAGCCAGTCGCAGGCTTTCTTCCGTTTGCTCAATCTTTTGACGCGACAAGACCTGTTCTGTTACATCAACCGCAACAACAAGAATATCTGTAGTTTCCCCTTGGTCGTTCTTAATGGGTTGATATACAAAGTTTGAAAAAATTTCCTGCAATCTGCCGCCATGTTCAAGCATAACTCGAGCTTCATGTGCGTGGTACGTTTCACCCGACGTAAATACCTCATCAAGTATTTGTAGGAATGGTTGTCCTTGAAGTTCAGGAAATACTATTGCCAAAGGTTTGTTGAAAACCGATTCCGTTTTCCCCCAAATTTCAAGGATCATTGTATTTGCAGATTCAATTATCCGTTCTCTGCTGTGAATCACTGCAATGCCCACTGGCGCCTCCTGCACGATGTACCTAAGCCGAGCTTCGCTTTCGGCTAAGCTGGCGTTGACCTGCTTAAGAAAATCTTGAGTTTGTTTAAGCTTCTCGATTGTGCTATGTAGCTCTTCATTTGAGGCTGCAAGTTCTTCTCCAAGCTGCTGCTCCCGTTGTCGGCTTAAGGTTCGTTGGGTCACATCCTCAGCTAATATCAAAATGCTGGTTGTATTTCCCTCTGAATCCTTTAAAGGCGTATAGGAATAATCGGTGTAGGCCGTTTGCATTCGACCTGCAATCAGGAGTTCTACTGGAGCGTCACTTGTAAAATGTGGCTTGCCGGTGGTGTACACCTCCTCCAAAAGCGCCGGAAATATTTGATCTCTAATTTCTGGCATAAAAGTCAATAAAGGTTGACCAATTGCAGAAGCATCACGGCCCCAAAAATTCAAGATATAGCCATTTGCCATTTCCAAAACCATGTCCTTTCCAGCCAGAATAGCAAGTCCGGCCGGGACCTGGCTAATTACAGAAGCCAAACGCTTCTTTTGTGCTTCAGCAATAAGCTGGGCATTTTGCAACTCGTTCGTCCTGTAAACGACACGGCGTTCAAGTTCCGTATTCAAATCCTTTAATGCTTCTTGTGATTGGAGGAGCTCTTCGTTAGACGCTGTAAGTTCTTCATTCACCATAGCGATCTCGGAGTTCAGCAGATGCTGGGTATGGAGGCCCTTTGTAACTTCCTGCTCAAAGCCCACTTTGGCGGTAGTTTCGGAGCAGACAACCAAGATTCCGCCGGCCGTCCCGGCTGTCTTCCGTATCAGGGTGTAACCAAACGTCCAGTAAACATCTTCCAATTTCCCGCGCCGAAAAATTGGAATTAATTGGTCTTCCAGGTAAACTGGCATTCCTGTATTTAGCACTTTTTCCAATAGCGGATTGATGATAGGCCATATCTCTGGCCAACATTCCACACCTTTCTGACCTAAGGCTTTTGGATGCTTGCTATTTTCATCTGTACCTAATATTTGTAGATAAGAATCATTGTAGAACTGAACTTTATCGTCGCCCCACCAAATAAACATTGGAACGGCCGAGTCCAAAATCAGGTTGACTGTAAAAAGCAGTGGAGAAGGCCAAGTCGCAATCGGCCCTATTGAGGTATTTCTCCAATCGAAACACCGAATTCGATCTGCCATTTCACCGGCAGCATAGATCTCTGAGTTCTGTTGTTGGGCTCTATTTAGCATCTTGGAATACTTAACGCAATAAGCTGTCGAAGTGTTTTAATCTGATTTTCCTAGGCAAGTAGTCTATCTAAGTACTTTCTTGTAACGTTTATGAAAGTGAAACCACTGTTTATTTCGGGGATAGCTCCGGTGCGAGGTTCGGTTGTTAAAAAATATAGCCACCATTAGAAGGATCAAGGCTCCAGATAAAACCGGACTTAGCACGTACCAATAGCCGAGTGCCAAAATCTTTTCAGAACCGATGTTGGCAATCAATGCCGTAGCCCCACCCGGGGGATGGAGAGTTTTTGTAATTTGCATAAGTACAATAGAAATTGAAACCGACAATGCGGCAGAAAGCCATATTTCGGAAGGGATAAATTTGTGTATTGTAACCCCTACCAATGCACAGATGATATGTCCACCAAGTAGATTTCTTGGCTGGGCAAGCGGACTGTTAATTACGCCATAGATCAGAACAGAGGAGGCGCCAAAAGAGCCTATTAGAAATACATTGTCTGAAGCAGAAAAGTACCTGCTGTGAAGTATCCCAATTAGGCCAATTCCAAAAAAAGCACCAAGAAAAGTCCAGAAGTGCTCCCTATAGTCAATTAAGGTTTCCCTATAGAGAATATACCTTGCGCGTCGATAATGGCGCCGAATTTTCGTTTTCATCGCATTGCTTATTTTGGCGCAAAAGTACAGTTAAATGGAAGTTTAGATACATTTACTGTAATTCTTTTTCTTAGAAAAGCGCATGCAATGGCTTTTGTCTTTAAGAAAACCAACAACATTGCCTTGCTTTCGCATCATTCTCCCGACTTTTTGCTTTTTTTTAACCTACAATGGACGTATAATTGCAGAGTTTAGTCGCAAACCTTCTATGCAAGAACCCAAAAAACCCTTAATATATTCGACAGAGCAAGACAACATAATTGCCGATATAGCACCCGCAATGATCTGGATGTCCAATGTCGACAATCAGTTTT
>JAQBOT010000220.1 GCA_028287885.1 Pedobacter sp. | reverse complement strand
AACTATATTTTAAATGTTTCATGAGAAAAATAGCCTTCATAATTCGTCCACATGTAGAACTGCTCGACCTTGCAGGCCCTGTTCTGGTTTTCACAGACGCGAAATTTTATGGGTTCAAAGCAGATCTGGAGTCTTACTCGTTCAGCGCTGAACCAATTTCTACGGCCGGTTTGGGCTTCGGACAGGTAAAACACTTCAATGAGGCAAAACTTGAGCAAGGAGACTTTGTCTTTGTTCCCGGGATGGATTTTGATTATGTCAGCAGTATATCCTTTGGCGCTGAACGAGCCTTCTTCAACTGGCTTAAAGCTTGTTCCAGCCAAAAGATCACAGTTTGTTCCGTTTGTAATGGGGCTTTTGCCTTGGGCATGGCTGGTTTGTTGAAAGATACGGAATGCACAACGCATTGGCGTAGAGTAAAAGCTCTTCAAGAGCAATTCCCCGATGCTAGAGTGCTTGCAGATATCCTTTTTATTAAAAGCAACAATGTCTACACGAGTGCTGGAATAAGTGCAGGAATCGACCTTGCACTTGCTATCCTCGAAGATTTGCAAGGGCCCTTGTTCACACATAAGGTTGCTCGTGGACTTGTCGTTTATCACCGAAGGAGTGGAACGCATAGGCAAGAAAGTATTTACCTGGATTACCGCAATCACATTAATCCCCAGGTACATGAGGTACAGGATTACCTGATTGAAAATCTAGCCAAGGAGAACAGCATTGAGGCCCTTGCTTCACTGGTTAGTATGAGTCCGCGAAACTTAAGCCGTGTATTTAAAGAGAAAACCGGCTCAACGATTCTGCAGTACCATACTCTGCTGCGGAAGGAACATGCAAATACGATGCTGAATAACCCGGAATATACAATTGAATACATCGCAGCACAATGTGGATTTAAGACGGCAAGACAGCTGCAAAGGATCTTAAAGAATTAGTTTAACTAAATCGATCTGAAAGATATGAAAACTAAAAGATTGCTCTGGATAATATTCGCAGGATTTGCCATCATCATTGGCCTATATCCGCTCGTTTACCTTTCGGCACAAATGCGAAATCAGGGGTTACTTCAAACCAAACCCGCCGAGCTGATACAAAGTAAAATGTACTTTGCTGCATTTTATACACACATCACTTTTGGCGGCATTGCTTTGCTCTTGGGTTGGTCACAATTCAGTTCGGAATTTCGTGTACGTTACTTAAAGACCCACCGGGTCATTGGAACCATCTACGTTTTTTCGGTTGTACTGAGTGCTCTTGCCGGCTTCAGCATTGCTTTGTTTGCCACTGGCGGACCAATAAGCAGTGCTGGATTTATGGGCTTGGCTTTGTGCTGGCTGTTTACGATTTTCATGGCGTACCGCGCCATTCTGAACAAGGACCTGCAAGAACATGAAAACTGGATGATCAGGAATTACGCCCTTGCCTTTGCTGCCGTAACCTTGCGGCTCTGGTTGCCGTTCTCACAGCTGGCTTTACATATGGATTTTGACTCTGCTTATCGAATCATCTCCTGGTTATGCTGGGTACCGAATCTTGTAGTTGCAGAACTAATTGTCAGGAGAAAGCGGCTGCCCTTGTTAACTACAGTCTTGTAAACGGTACCAGGCAAAATTGACTGAAGTAATGCCTCATTAAAAAACTTCTCATATCTTCATCTAAATTATTGACTTATAGAACCAAGATGAAAAAAGTATTTTTTTCTTTTTTAATAATTATAGCTGCTTTCCATGCAGACGCTCAAAACGACACCACTAACGTTTATTCTTCGACTGTAAGCAAGGAGGATTATAAAGACGATTGGGCAGACCTCCATCACTATCAAGCTACAAACAAACAGTTGGGTGTTCCGGCAGCGGGAGAGAAGCGTGTTGTCTTTCTAGGTAGTTCCATATTCGAGCGCTGGGCGGATGTTGCACCTGAGTTCTTCAGCAACAAGAATTATGTAAATAGGGGCATTAGCGGCCAAATTTCTCCACAATTACTAATTCGGTTTAGACAAGATGTTATCGACTTAAACCCATCCGCTGTTGTAATCCTTGCCGGTAGCAATGATATAGCAGTCAGCACTGGACATGTGACCAATGCGACCATTATGGATAACATCAAGTCAATGTCAGAGCTTGCTAAGGCTCATGGCATCAAAGTAATCATATGTGCGTACCTTCCTGTCTTTGACTATCCCTGGAGGAAAGGTTTACAACCAGCAAATAAGATCATCGCCTTAAACAAAGACATAAAAGCATATGTCAATAAGGAAGGATTCACATTACTGGATTACTTCAGTCCATTTGCAGATGAACGAAACGGGCAAAAGAAAGAATTAACACTCGATGGCGTTCATCCAAACGCAGCAGGTTATGGTGTCATGGCTAAAATAACCGAAGACGCAATTGCCAAGGCTTTACGCTAAGCGCTGCGATAGGATCGTAGTTACTGAGCTAAATACCCTCCATCTACATTGTAGTAAGATCCGGTAACAAAAGAAGCTTTGTCAGAATTCAACCAGAGGGACAGTTCTGCAACTTCCTCTGACGCGCCTAATCTGCCCATTGGATGCAGTCCGACTAGCATTTTTAAAGTAGCTTCATCCAGGCTTTCCGTAATCAGCGGAGTTAAAATGTAACCAGGGCCAACTGCATTGATCCTGACATTTTGATCGGCATATTCGAGTGCTGCAGCCTCTGTTAACCCAATTACTCCATGCTTTGCAGCCACGTATGCCGGAGAGCCTTTGGTGCCAACCTTGCCCAATATGGACGCCATATTTACGATACTGCCACCTCCGGAGGCGAGCATAGCTGGAATTTGAAAATGCATGCCATAGAACACGCCGGAAAGATTAATCGCTATCACTTTGTCCCAGCCTTCAATAGGATATTCGCCGACTGGCTTAATCGGGCCGCCGATACCTGCATTGTTAACCGCTATATGCAAGCCTCCATAATGTTTAACAGCCTGTTGAACCAGATTTTCACAGTCTTCAGGACTGGAAGTATCTGCTTTAACAAAGGTTGCCTCCCCGCCATTCCTTTTGATGTCTGCCACGGTTTCGTTTCCACCTGCTTCGGCTATATCTGAGACAATCACTTTTGCACCTTCTGCTGCGTACAATATGGCTATGGCTTTACCTATGCCGGAGCTCGCTCCCGTTACAATGGCTACTTTGTTTTCTAATGACTTCATAAGTTAAAGGTTTTAAAAGGAAAATATCTGAGTTGATGGTATAGTCTATCTGACTGCGACCAGCATGTTTAGCAAGGCTTTGTCTCGCCCATAAATGTCTTTTCTGAAATTTAAACTTCCGTCTCTACTGGTAAATGCCGTAAAATAGGCAATGAATACTGGTGTCTTTTGTTTGACGGTTACATATTGCTCATTGCCGGTGAACATGGCCGATTTGATGTTTCCTGCATTCCACTTATCCATGTCTTTTAGAAGAAATGCGGCAAGTTTTTCCGGTTCACTTACCCTGATGCAGCCATGACTAAAGCTGCGGGAGTTTTCTCCAAACAAGGATTTTGAAGGCGTATCGTGCAAGTAGATGTTGTAAATGTTTGGAAATAAGAACTTAACCCTTCCCAAGGAGTTTTGTGGGCCGGGTTTCTGACGGATAACAGGAATACCATTTTTCTTACCAGTAATTTCCATGTGATGCAGAGCCAAATAATTTGGATCTTTTTGCATGCCAGGCAAAACCTCTTTAGTAACAATGCTATTGGGAATATTCCAGTAAGGACTAAAGACGACATACTT